>JAKDUN010000040.1 GCA_030457675.1 Brachybacterium sp.
GGCCAGCAACCCCGAACCCGAAGAGGTTCGGGGCTACGAACAAGGTAACGGGGAGGGCCCGCTGTGTGACATGACCCCGTGTCATGGGTCTGGGACAAGGCGTCGTGACGGCGGCGGAGGGGGCAGCTACGCCTACTCGCAACTACTCTAAGAATGCGTTTCGAGTAGTTGCGAGTAGACAACGACGGCGCTGAGCCGAGTGCCATCCTTACGTGGGGAGCGACCACATGGCGCGAGGGTCGCGGGCAGAGCGTCCCTCCCAGTGGACGAGCCCGCTGGCGCGCAGCTCCTCGAGCCGCGCACGTACCCAGGGACGAGAGCGAACGGTCTCCTCGACGATGTCTCCTGTGCCCAGCGGGCGGCCGTGGAGGCGGAGGATCGACAGGATCTCCTCGGAGCCGGGAGGAAGCGACTCCTGCTGTTCGGCACTCAATCTGCTCAGCGCAGTGAGACTGAGTCTCACGCTTCCGCTGGTCTGGTGGTACTCGGGATCGGCGAGACCGACGAGGCGCATCTCCTCGAAGATGCGCCGGATGCCCTCGCCCCGTTCCTGAGTGATGCCCAGATCTGAGCAGACGCGGGCGATCCGAGGATTGCGCGCATATCGCGCGATATCCAGAGGCCGGGTCGGATCCGCGAGGCCCGGGAACCGGCCGGGGCTCTCGATCTCGATGCGTGAGGGGAAGATGTTTACGCGGATGTGGTCTCCCGCCATCGAGTAGCTTCGATGCACGACGGCATTGACGAGACCTTCAAGCCATGCGTCCTTGGGCACGATCGACTGATCGGAGAATCTCCCGCCGCTCCCGAGGGCGCGACGATGCGGCATCCACGATTCGATGCAGGCTGCGGCGGCATCGATGATGCGAGGGATCGGTCCCTCGAATCTCTGGTCCTTGCCCGACTCCATGTTCTGTCGACTTCCGGTGCCGGGGAAGTCCTCGCTGAATCGAGTGACACGCACGAACGCCTGCGGCAACCATTCCTGGGGGTGCTCGGCGAAGAGCAGCGCGGCGGCTTGGGTAAGAGCCCCGTCCCGACGCAGCAGGCTCCGTGCCCGCAGCGCGGTGGCATCGTCGGCGGTCGCGCCGATGGCGGACCGGTAGTGGGTGAACTCCTCGGGCACCAGGTCATCCAGGGTGAGCTCCGGGACCGGCTCATGCTCGAAGTGCGAGCTTCCGCGGTCGTAGTCCAACTCGCGGCGCTGGGCGTAGGTGAGCTTCTTGGACTCATCGCCGACGCGCAGATAGACCTCACCGCTGACGGTCTCATGGACGTGCTCGCTGGGTGGGATGTCGAGCCGGAGCACGGAACGCTCGTCATCCAAGGCGATCCGGCTGATCTCCATCCGCACCGGTGGCAGGGTGAAGTCGACCGCGGTCTGTCGGAGCGCGTTCTCCTTGTCAGAGGAGATCAGGTCGCCGTCGAAGGCTCCATCTCGGATGCCGATCACGACAGTCCCGCCTTCGGCGTTCGAGAAGGCGACCAGTGCCCGAGCGAGGTCCCTGGGGGCGATACGGGCGGACTTCCGGTCGAACCATTGGTCCTCCGGCGCGTCGATGAGCCGCTGGAGGCGGTCCCCGGGTGAAGCGGCGTCGAGGTCGTGAAGATAGGTGGTCGACATGAAGCTACTCTAAACTGTTTAGAGTAGCTTCGAGTGGAAGACGCCCCCGGGTTCGAGAGTGCTGACGTCGAGGAATACGGTCAGTCCATCCCGGCGCTTGCGCCCCTCGAGCGGCGCGGCGATCAGATTGCCGAAGCCTCCACTGGGCATTACGTCCTGATTGGGGAACAGGCGATCGTAGGAGCGCAGGTCCATCGACCCGCGCATGCCCATGGCTTCGTGCAGAAGGAACGTGCCCATGCTGCGGGCGGTCGCCGCAGGCACAGCATCCGTGAAGAAGATCCATACGTGCGCGCCACGTCCGGACTGCGAGAGCTCCAGACCTGCCGCGATGCCGTTCGCACGGGCGGCCTTCACCACGGCGAGCGCGTCGATCAGAGCGGTCTTGCCATCGAGATCCGCGGCGAGGAACCAGCAGGTGTTGTCGTGGAGCAGCGGGTACAGGCCGATATGACTGCGTTCGTCGCTCCGCAGGTGCTGGGAGAGCACTGCAGTGCTCAATGGCTGATGCGCAGATGGCGGCCGCCTGTCGTGTGCACGGGGCGGACCTTGCGAGGCGCAACATCTGGGACTTCGAAGAATGTGGCCTGCTCGGCCCCATCGAGCCGTGGGACGGATCCTGACGCCACGCTGCGGCTGTAGAACGCACGGCGCCACCTGGTGGCCCTTCGTGCCGAATCAGATCCCTCACGAGTCCGAGAGCGCAGTGATCGGCGGCGCGACGGTGGGCATGCCATCTGCTCACCACCGGGACGCGCTGGCGCTCGGTCCGACCGATCCGCCACCATGGGCGGATGCCGAAGAAGAAGCATCGCCGCGGAACACAGCGATCGGCCTCCCGGAAGCCCCCCTCGCCGGGTGAGCAGCACCGGCGCCGAGAACGAGACCTGCAGGCGCTGCTCGCCCAGTTCGCGATGTGGCGACGGGAGTCGGTGCCTCAGGAGCAGGCCGACGACGAGGCCGCGCATGTGGAGCCGCTGCTGCGGCTGAAGGACGAGCAGCTCGAGAGCCCCGATCCGAGCTTCTGGACCGAGCAGCTCATCGAGGTCCTGCTCACGCAGGTGGTGCCGCGAAAGGTCATCCAACCGCGCGAGATGGCGATGGCGCAGGCGCCGGCGCTGGGGCAGTTCTTCGCGTTCCTCGAGTCCCGCGGGCGCTGGCACCGGGACGGCCTCGAGGTGGGCCGGGCCCGTCGGGTGCTGGAAGGCCTCGAGTTCAGGGCGCTCGAGGCGGCCGACGATCCCACCGCGCGATCCTTCTCCGGAAACCTCATGACCTACGCCTCCACCCTCGGCGTGGGCCTCGAGGCTTCCGAGCAGTTCGAGGCCTTCGTCCAGTGGTACAACACCGCTCTCACCGATGCGGAACGGCACGAGATCTCGGATACCGGGAGGCTCACGTCCCCGTCGACGACCTTCGATCCCGCGGAGTGGCCCGGCGCGGCCGCGCCGGCTCCGTCGGGCGGTTCCGCGTTCTTCTCGGACGCGCCGGGCCCGGGCGCATCGAGCGCTGCCGATGCCCACGCAGATGCGCCGCCTTGGCCGTGGTTCCTGCCGGACCGCTCCGAGATGGAGCAGCCCCTGCTCACCCTGGCCCAGGCGGAGGAGGAGCCGAGGGCGATCGCCGCCGAGCACGCGGAGGTCCCGCTGGTGCAGCGGGCGGCGCAACTGCTCGAGTTCGTCGGGGCCGAGCGCGCTGCGACCGTGACCGGAGCATTGAAGCTGGTCGACGTGCGCGACCTGATCGAGGAGTGGGGGCTCGACCTGGGACCGGCGACGCTCACCTCGATGTGGCAGGTCGACGAGATCACGGGACCGTGGATCGCCCTCCTCGCCGGCGGATGGATCGAGATCGCCGGCGCCAAGGTCCGCTCGGCGGACGAGGCTCCTGCGCCCTACGTCCCGGCCTCCGAGGACGCGGAGAGCTTCAGGCTGTTCGCCCGGGCCACGATGATGATGTTGCTGATCTCGATCTCGCAGGAGGATCCGGAGGAGAACGGGCTGCGCGGCGGCGAGGACACCATGGCCGCGCTGCTGTTCGCGGCGGGCCCGGCCGGGCTCACGCTCCCCGAGCCGTTCAGTGATCTCAGCGAGGTCCTGACCCCGTCTCCGGCATCGGGCAACCGGCCGGCCCTGGAGAAGGCGCGGCGGCTGTGGCGCGCGCAGAGCGATCTGGCGCGGCTCGCCGCGTTCGGGCTGCTCTGGCACGATCAGGAGGCAGCCGACGGGAGCCGCCGCTTCCACGGCAACCATGCGACCCTCGCAGCGCTGATCTCCGCGGTCGACATCCTGCGGGAGGCCCCTCGCTGAGGCAGGATGGCCCCATGGGATCCACCGATGACACGCCTCTCCTGCCCGGCGACTGGGGTGCCGTGGAGCAGGAGCGGGATCGTGTCCTGGACGCACGGCGGCAGCAGAAGGAGCGCGACCTGGCCTGGGCTCTCGTGGTCGAGTTCGAGGACTGGCTGCGCGAGGACGAGCACGAACCTGACGAGGTCATGACCGTCACGCGCACGGTCCGCAACCTGCTGCAGTTCAAGGATGATGTGCTGGGCAGCACCGATCCCCTCGAATGGTCCGAGGACCTGCTCAGAAGCCTGGTGAGCGAGGTGTTCCCCCAGAAGTTGCCCGAAGGGCTCGACGACCCTCGGGACGCGGCGGTGGATCTGCTGCCGTTCGTGAGCTTCCTCGAGGAGACCAAGCGCTGGCGCAAGCGGCCCCTGCGCGGGTACGAAGCCCGGATGCTGCTCTTCTCGCTCGCATACCCCGCTCCCGAGGACTGGGGGCCGGGCGTGGTGATCCGCTCGAGCTGAGGGCGGCGCGATCTCCGCCCCGCCCCCGAACTTCCGTGAAAGACTGACCCTGCTCTTTCCACTCCTTCGAAGGATTCTTCATGAATACGTTCCTCGGCATCGGGGCGGTGGGGATCGTCATCGCGGTCCTGATCGTCCTCCTCGTCGTCGCGTTGATCGCCTTCCTCATCATCCGCGGGTGGATCAAGGTCGCTCGCGCGGATGAGGCCCTCGTCGTCTCTGGCAAGAGCCAGAAGAACGAGGACGGCACCACCTCGGCGACCACGGTCGTGGTCAACGGGAAGGCGCTCGTCAACCCGATCACCCAGCGCCACGAGGTCATCTCGCTGCGCCAGCGCCAGGTGAACATGCGCGCCGAGGCGCAGTCCGCGGACAACGTCACGGTTGCGGTCGAAGCCGTCGCGCTGGTGAAGATCGGCTCGGCGGGCGAGCTGGTGCGTCGTGCGGCCGAGCGCTTCGCCTCCCAGGACGAGGCCATCGAATCCTTCACTCAGGATCAGCTCGAGGGTGTGCTGCGCGGCGTCGTCGCCCAGCAGACGGTCATCTCGCTGATGCGCGACCGCAAGGTCTTCTCCGAGCAGATCGCCGAGACCGTGATCCCGGAGCTGCGCGAGCAGGGCCTGGTCCTCGACTCCTTCCAGATCCGCGGAATCACCGACGATGTCGGCTACATCCAGTCCCTCGGCGCCCCGGAGATCGAGGCGAAGCGCCAGGCGGCCGAGATCAGCCAGACCAACGCCGAGCGCGCCGTGGCCAAGGAGCAGATCCGCAACGAGGAGCAGAACCTCGTCGAGAACCAGGCGCTGGACACGAACCGCGCGAACGCCCAGGCAGAGGTGGGCCGTGCCCGGGCGCAGGCCGAACAGGCCGAGGCGCTCGCCGGCGAGAAGTCCCGCCAGGAAGTGCTCCAGCAGCAGGCCGAGAACAAGCAGGCCCAGCTGGATGCGGACGTCAAGCGCGTCGCCGACGCCGAGCTCTACCGCCGGGAGAAGAACACGGAAGCCGACGCGTACCAGCAGCGTCGCGAGGCCGAGGCCCGTGCCGAGGTCGCCGACGCCGACGCCCGCGCCGTGAAGCTGCGCGCCTCTGCCGATGCTGATGCCGAGCGCCTGGCCGGTGAGGCCAAGGCCGACGCGATGCGCGCCGAGGCCGAGGCGCTGCGCGAGAACCAGGAGGCGCTGCTCGCCCAGCGCGTCGTGGACCAGCTGCCCACCCTCATGGAGACCTTCGCCAAGGGCTACGCCCAGATCGGCAAGATCACCGTGGTCAGCTCCGACGGCAACGACGGCGACGTGGCCGGCAAGCAGTTCTCCGGCGAATCCGCCGGGGCCCTGCGCGGCGTGTTCGACACGGTCCAGTCCACGCTCGGGCTGAGCATCCCGGACCTGATCCAGGGGCGCGCCACCGGCGCGGCCCAGGGTGAGGCGCTCGGGCAGGCGCTGCAGCAGGCGCAGGAGCAGCCAGCGGGGGAGGCCTCGGGCAAGCGCGCTGCTGCGGCTCCGGCCGGTGACGACTCGGTTGACGCCGGAGCGGACGAGACGCACTGAGATGGGACGCCGCGCCACTGGTGCGCGGCGTTCTCTCACCACAGAGGAACCGGCGGTGCGCTGAGCACCGCCGGTTACTCATGCACTGCACACGGGCATGGCGCCGTTCTAGATGACTCGTCCCAGGGTTCGCGGAGTGCGGACCCCCCGATCCTCAGCGCCGCAGGGTGCGATGCGCGATCAGCGCCGCGATGACCATCAGCCCCGCTCCGATGCCGCTGGTGAGCACCGCGCCGGAGTCGAAGGCGTGCTGGGCGGAGTCCAGCAGCGCCTGGCCGGTGCGGGCCGGCAGTTCGGCGGCCACTGCCGTCGCCCCGCCGAGGGTCTCCGAAGCGGCGGCGTGCTGCGGCGCTGTGAGCCCGGCGGGCACCTCGAGGTGGCTGCGGTAGGCGGCGTTCAGCAGGCTCCCCAGCACGGCCGTGCCGAGGACGGCCCCGGTCTCGTACGCGGTCTCGGAGATCGCGGAGGCGGCCCCGGCCCTCTCGGCCGGGACGGCGGAGAGGATGAGATCGTTGCTGATCGTCTCGGCGGTGCCCACGCCCGCGCCGAGGACCGCGAACGCGATCAAGAGGGTGAGGTCGCCGCCGACGGCACCGGCGACCATGACCAGCACGAATCCGGTGGCGTTCAGGCACAGCCCCGCCACCACGGCGGTGGCCGGGGTGATGTGGCGGACCAGGCGCACCACGAGCAGCCCGGCGATGATCGTCACCACCAGTCCCGGCAGCAGCAGGAGCCCTGCCTCCAGCGGGCTGCGCCCGCTGACCAGCTGCAGGTGCTGGGAGACGAAGTACAGGAACCCCACCAGCGAGAACACGCTGAGCAGGTTCGCGGCCACCGCGCCGGAGAACACCGGGCGGGTGAACAGCGTGACGTCGAGCATCGGCACCGGCCGCGCCAGCTGTCGGCGCACGAAGGCCACCCCGCACAGCACCGCGATCGCTGCGCAGACGATCGCGAAGACATCGACTCCTGAGGTAGAGGCGCGCTTGATCGCATAGACCAGCGGCGTCATCGTCGCCAGCGCGAGCAGCACGCTGACGGGATCCACCGGCCCCGGCGCAGGATCCTTCGACTCCGGGATGAGGAGCGGGCCGAGGAGCAGCAGCGGGAGCATCACCGGGACGGCGAGCAGGAACACCGCACCCCAGGCGAAGTGCTCCAGGAGGAGCCCGCCGAGGAGGGGGCCCAGCGCTGCCCCGCCGGAGAACCCGGCGGCCCAGATCGCGATCGCCGTGCGGCGCTGGGTGGGGTCGGTGAAGATGTTCCGGATCAGCGAGAGCGTGGCCGGCATGAGCATGGCCCCGAACAGGCCCATCAGGGCGCGCGCGGCGATCAGCGTCCCGGCCGTCGGGGAGAACGCGGCCAGGGCCGAGATCAGCGTGAAGCCGCTGCCTCCGATCAGCAGCAGACGCCGACGGCCCAGACGGTCACCCAGACTGCCCATCGGGACCAGCAGGCCGGCCAGGATCAGCGGGTAGATGTCCACGATCCACAGCAGCTGCTGGCCGCTGGGGGTGAGCGCCTCGGAGATCGCGGGCAGCGCGAAGGCGAGGACCGTGTTGTCCACTGCGACGAGCAGGACCGGGAGCATCAGCACGGCCAGCGCCCACCACCGCGCCGTGGCGCGAGCGGGGGAGACGGTCGAGTCGAGAGCGGGCAGCACGGGGACCTCCAGGACGTGAACGGGGGAGCTCGAGACGTGCAGGGCTCGAGCTGCCGTGGGGCTGATCGAGGGCGGTGCCGTTCAGGGCGGCCGTGAGGTGGGCTCTGCACGCCGTCGCCGCCGGAACAGCCACACTAAACCGTCCAGACGGTACAGTTCAAGGGGGAGGGCCCCGAAGCGCGTAAGGTCGCTCTCATGTCCGCACGCGATTCCCTGCTCTCCGCCTATCAGGCGCTCCTTCTGGCCGAGGGGCATCGAGCGACCACCCTCGAGGCGGTCGCGGCCGGGGCAGGGGTCTCCAAGGGCGGGCTCCTGTACCACTTCCGGTCCAAGGAAGCCCTGGCCGAGGCTCTGGTCGAGCGGCTCGACGAGCTGGTCGGCGAGGACCGGGAGGCGATGCGGAGCGCCGAGGACGGTCCGTCGCGCTACTACGTGCGCACCTCCGTGTGGACGGACTCCCCGTTGGACCGGACGCTGGTCGCCGTGGCCCAGCTCGCTCAGGAATCCCATGACGGTGCCCGCGCTGCGATGGCCCGGGCGCGCGACGGCTGGCTCGAGCTCATCGTCGAGGAGGTCGGTCACCTGCCGACAGCGCGTGCGATCCTGCTGATCGGCGACGGGCTCTACTTCGATGCCGCGCTCACCGGGGGCGCCGACCATGTCGGTGCCGCACACGTCGGGCCCGACGAGCTCATGCCGGTGATCGGCCATCTGCTCGACAGCGCCCCTCGCTGAGCGCGGTCGGAGTGCCCGACTGCGGCCCGCGTGCTCCCGCCGCCCCGCGAGCTCGATCAGGACCGCGACGACCAACGTACGAGCGAGGTCCTCGGTCGGAGCGTCAGCGAGGAACCCGACGAACTCTTCCTCAGGCCAGGAGCCTCACCCGTCGGACCGCGAGAACCGGTTCGTCATCCGGTTGCTCGCCGTGAACAGCACCGAGCCCAGCAGTGCATCGGTCGCCTCCCGGATCTGCTCGGCGACGGCGGTGTTGGCTGCGGCGAGCAGGGCAGGGACCTCCTCCGCGGAGGCGGCACCGCTGGCCGCCTCGTCGGCCGCGCGCACCGCGGCGTGGCCGAGCGCGAGCGTCCTCTGCTGGTAGCGCTCGATGGCGGGGATGGTCTCGGCGTGGTGCGCGTCGGCCAGCACGGCGATGAGCCGTGAGGCCCAGTAGAAGCTATCGGTGCTGACGGCCTCACCGGTGGTGGCGAGATAGGCGGGGGCTTCCTGGACGTTCGTGAACATCGGGATCAGCGTGTTGAAGGGGTTCGAGGCGAAGCAGACCCACTGCAGGGCGCGGTGCGACTCGGGCAGGTCCGGGCGGATCTGCAGGATCGCGAGCGCGTTGTGGCGGTTGATGCCGATCGGGCGGAAGGCGCGGCGCTCGGCCTCGGTGCCACGGGACGAGTACGGGTCGAACACGGTGCCCTGGTAGTGGGAGCTGAGCACGTCCTTGACGTCCTCGACGGTGAGCAGGCGTTCTGGGCGACGGCTCCACGGCAGGTCATCGGAGTCCGGGCTCACGCCGGGGTGCCCGCCGTCCCAGTCCTCGCTGGTGGGGTTCAGGGTGCGCTGCATGAACCAGGCACGAGGCGTGTTGTAGACGTGGTCGTGCTCCGAGTGGGAGCCGAACGCCTCGCGGGGGTTGAAGCGTGAGGCGTCCTCGTCGGCACTGTCGCGGAGGGTGAGGTCCAGGTGGTGCTCGCGCACGAACTCTCGCAGATCGGGGCTCGCGAGGTGGTCGCGGCCGGGCCCTTCGGCGTCGCCTACGTCGAAGGAGTCGATGCCCAGCTGGTTCGGCATCGTCACGTAGTGATCCTCCGGCACGCGCCGCGCGATCCAGTGATGCCCGCCCACGGTCTCCAGCCACCAGATGTCCTCGGCATCGGAGAAGGCGATCCCGTTCATCTCGTAGGTGCCGTGCTCGGCCAGCAGCGCACCGAGGCGCTCCACGCCCTCGCGGGCGCTGCGGATATGGGGGAGGACCAGGGTCACGAAGTCCTCCTCGCCGAACCCGCCGGGCTGGTCGCCGTGGCGCTCGACCAGCGGATCCGCGCCGAGCACCCGAGGGTTGGAGGTGATCGTCTCGGTCGCGCTCATCGCGACGTCCGCCGCGTTGATCCCGGCGCAGCCCCAGATCCCCTCGTGCGGCAGGGCGTTCGGGATCGCGGTGTACCGCAGCGGCTCCTCCGGCAGGGCGATCGTGCGCCGCCCGATCACGCTGGTGTAGGTGCGCGGCTGGTTCTCCGGCTGCACCACCACGACCCGCTTGGGATCGAAGGTGCCGTTCGAGGAGTCCTCGGTGCGGGCGACCAGGGGCGAACCGTCGGCGCTGGCATGGCGGCCGACGAGGAGGGTGGTGCAGGGCATGGGGTGGTCACCTCAGGCGGGTTGGGTGGAGTGCGGGGTCGCGGGGTCGCGGTGGGTTCCACGGTAGACCTCAGTAGGGTGTGAGCGGGAGCTTGGCACGTGTCATGCGGTGGGCCGCTCCTCCCACGACTGGTCCAGAGGGCTCCAGATGCCGGTGGTCCGCTGCCCTGACAGCACCTCGTTGAGGCACACCCCACCGGTGCGTAGGGACGCGTCCAGGCTGTAGAGCTCGGGCGGGAACTCCGCGAAGTCCTGCGCAGCTTTCGGGAACTCCGTCTCCCAGGTCGGGTGGGGGCTCTGCAGGGCAGTGGGCAGAGGCTCCATGCGTCGGCGCTGCTGCTCATGGGCCAGCATCTCGCTGAGGCGACCAGCATCTACCTGGACGTCCTGGACGTCCTGGACGATCCGGACGAGGTCAGCGAGGTCGCGGTACCGTGTCGACGGCTGCCCTTCTCGGTGGATTTCGTACATCGCGCAGACCTTGTCCGCGAAGTGATTCTCGATCGGCACTACGGGGACGGCAGGCAGGCCCCGGATACTTTCGTGGTCGATGATCGGCTCCGGCACGATGTATTCGACCGGTCCGTTGACGTGGCGGCGTGTCGACAGATCGATCGTGAAGGCTTCGAAGTCATCGCCAGCGAGGACGACGCGCAGGTACGCCTTCGCGGACTTCGTCCCGTACCCGTACTGGTCGCGATGATCGTGCGGCTCGACGCGATCGACCTCCAGGGTGAATCCGTCGCCGACGTCGCGCCCGACGATGTCCCGAAGCTCCACCAGCAGCTCGTCCCCGCCGGCCCAGCCGTCGGCCCGAGCCATATCGACATCCTTCGTGAATCGACCGCCTCCCGTGCGCAGCAGCAAGGCATTTCCTCCGAGCACCATCCATTGATCACCGTCCACGCTAAAGAATCTGCGGTAGAGCAGTGCGAACGCGAACTGCTTGCGGATCGGGTCCGAGGCGACTCCGCGCTCACGAGCCTTCGCGTTCAGCTTCGCCTTCAGGGACATCCTCAGTCCAGCTGGCGTCTGCGGCCTGGATTGCTTCGTCGCCATCGCTCACTTTCTTTCGTTCCGAGGCCTGGACATCCATGCCCTGGCCACCCGAAGGGTTCGTGGCCCATGGGGAGCCTAGGCGCATCGACTTGTTCAGGTCGCGGAGGGTCGAGGAGCGGAGAGCATCCAGAGCGGGCATCCGGAATGATTCGAGCACATTCGACGTGGTGGCTCTCCATCGTGTAGCCGTGTGCTGAGCGGGAAGGCTCCGGATAGCGTCGAGGGCCGGTGGGTCGGCAAGTCCCCATAGGGTGCTCGCACGATCAGCGGTGAGGGTCTTCCACTGGTCCGCGAACATGTCGCCGAAGGTCTTCTCCATCAGCTCGCGGACCGCATCGCCCCCGAGGGTCCGCATGAGAGATTCGCGCGCAGACGCGAGATTCTCCGCGACTGGCGGGAGCCCAGCGCGCTCAAGGCACGCCTCGACCAGAACGTCGCCGTCCTCGAACCCGTGGCGTGCCGCCGCCCTGTCGAGGCGGCGTGCCAGATCGCGTGGCCGGACCTGCGGCGACGAGAGCGCGTCTCGCACGACGTAGGCGAGATGGTCAAGGTCGACGCCGCCGTCGGCGATGTCGCCAACGGTTCGCGGGATCGAGGTCACAGGGAGGCCACTGATGATGGCGACGTCGTCGTCGGGCAGATCACCGCGGTGGATACGCACGTCGGGCTGACTGGTGCGCCGCCTGATCGTCGAGGTGAACTCGTGGTGGGGGGCCACGAGATCGCCGAGACCATGGACTCGAGCGGCTGAGACATGAGAGACGGCGACGTCGGGCTGGCCAAGGCGCTGCTCTGCAATCTCTGTGGGATCAGTGCTCAGCCATGCGGCGTGAAGGTCCTGAAGCGACTCGTCCCCGGCGGTGGGAAGTGCGTAGACGCCTCGGCGGGCCTGGTAGATGAGCTCGCGCTCTCGGAGCCTCCCGAGAGCGACACGGGAGATTCCGTACTGCTCTGCCTGGCTGGTGGTCACGAGTCCTCGCTGACTGGAGCCCAGCTCCTGTAGCGTCGCTAGCGCATCGACTGACCTCATCGCACACCTTCCTGGCTCAAATGTTACATCTGAGTGTTACATCTTTGCCATCAATGTGCCAGGGGGTGCCCCGAAAGTAACAGAGGTCGCGGCGTCAGGGCAGACTGTGCAACTCAGAACTCGGTCACCGACGCAGCGGACTCGCCGTCGGCGACGGGGCCTTGGTGCCCGAAGATGTGTTCGTCGAGGGGCACGATGACGTCAACTGGGCAGAGCTGACCACGTCGCCCCTCACTCCGACTGCAGCACGTCCCGCTCCTGCAGCAGCTTCGCACGCATGGAGCCCAGCAGCAGCCCGGGATCGGCGAGCGCGATGCCGGCGAAGCGATGGGGGAGCGCGGCCGCCTGCGCCAGCGTGCGAGCGCGCTGGCTCGGGGCGCTGCGCAGGTCGAAGGCTGCCCGCAGGTCCTTCTCGTGCAGGGGCGCCGGCGCATACCCCATGAGGTCGTTGCCGCGGGCGATGATCGAGACGACCGCCGCAGCGGTGTTGCGGGTGCTCGCCTTCCGTCGCAGCACCGCATCATCGAGCTGGGCGACGCGCACCAGCAGGCGCCGGCAGGCGGTGAGGAGCTCGTTGAGATCGGCGGATCCGGGGTGGTGCTCGAGAAGCGCGGACGCCCCCTCGATCAGGTGCGCGTCGATCTCGGCGGCGAGGTCCCGCAGCTCCTCGGGGAACTGCTCGAGAGCGAGCTCCTCTGCAGGCAGCGGCGTGGTGTTCAGCGTCGCGAGCGCCTCGACCCCGCCCGCCCGCAGAGCGAGATCCGCCAGGCGCAGCGCGCTGGGGTCCTCGAGCTCGAGCGCGAGGTCGACCTGCTCCTCGAGTCGGCGAGCGCGCATTCGCGGATCGGCGTGACGCGCCGGGAACTGCTCGAGCACCGGAGCGATCGCGCTCAGGGTGCGCGCACGCACGGACGGATCCTCGTCGGTCCGCTCGAGGGACCAGGCGATCAGCGCCGGGAGGGCGGACGGGATCAACGTGACCGCGTCCTCGGAGAGGAGCGGGCTCGTGGGCAGCACGTCGGTGACGATCCACTCGGTGAGCTCCGGATCCCAACCCAGCGGATCGCCGAAGCCCGCGTCGAGCAGGATCATCAGGTACGCGACCAGATCATCCAGCGCCTTGCCGTGTGCGAGGCCCACGGCGTGCTCGGAGGCGGTGAACTCCTCGATCAGGTCGGTGCCGTCCTCGAGGAGCCACGGCGGGCGCTCGGGGACGGGGCGAGCGGCATCGCGGGAGACGCCGGCACCGAGGCCGTCCTGGTCGTACCCCGTCCCTCCCTCCGGCATGAGGGTGACGACGAACTCGACGAAGGGTCGCAGCATCGGCCACTGTTCCCAGTCACGAGACTGCTCCACATCCGCCGCAGTGGACGCGAGGGCCTGGTGGAAGCGGGCGCGCGCGTCCGCCGGGTCAACGATCTCGAGGACCTCGTCCAGCGACGTCCCGTCGTTGGCCATGATCTCCCGGTACTTGTCGGTGACCTGCTCCATCGGCTCGCCGATCACGAAGGCGTCCTTCACGTACGGTGCGGGGCTCCACGGGATGTAGGCGATGAGCACGGCCCGCACGCCGCGGGGAAGGGCCAGCTCCACCATCAGGTTCTCCCCGGCACCGTCGGAGAAGGCGACTCCCTCGGTGACGGAGGCCTGCGCGAGCCCGGAGACCTGCGGCGGCATCGGCTGGCGGCGGGCGGTGACTCCCACCCGCGCCCGGGAGCGGAGCTCCGCATCGGGACACATCGCCGCGACCATGTGCAGCAGTGCGGTGGTCTCGGCGACGTTGATCTCGAGGAAGGTGTCCAGCAGGTCCACCCCTTCCGGCAGCTCCTCGGAATGGTGCTGCAGGTCCGCGATCTCCGTGACCAGCGGTGCTGCGGCGACCCAGAACGCGGTGGGATCGTCGGAGCGCAGCGCCGGGCGGAGCACCTGGATCAGGGGGTTCTCCGCCGCCGGTTCGGCGGGAGTGGTCGCGGGCCGCGCAGGGTGCGCGGTGCGACGGTGCGGGTGCTGGCGGGCGGCGCCCTGCCCGAGCGGGTTGCGGTTGCGAGGGCGTGGACTCATGGGGCCATTCCATCAGGTGCGGGCCGACAGGGCGAGAAGGTGACGGTGAGGCGCGAGAACGGGAGAGCCCGGCCTCGCGCCGGCTACCTCGCACCCGGGCCGCCGACTCTCTGCCCCGGCGGGCGTCCGAGCACGGCCACGAGGTGGGCGCCTTCGACCGGCTCAGTCCCCGTAGCGCATCTCGACCCGGCGATTGGCCGCGTAGGAGGACGGGTCGTCGGGGTCCTCGGTCGCGGCCAACTGCTGGCTGCCGTGTCCGGTCACCTCGAGGGTGAGGTCGGGGCGCTGCGCGGTGAGCGCGTCGGCGACAGCCTGGGCGCGGTGCTCGGAGAGCTCCTGGTTGTCGAAGTCGTACAGTGCCTGGTTCACGGGGCGGGAGTCGGTATGCCCTCCCACCTGGACACTCGCCCCCTCGGGGATCTCGGCGGCGAGCTCGGCGATGCGGGCGGTGGCGCTTCCCGGCAGGTCCCAGGTGTTGGAGGCGAACAGGATATCGGCCTCGAGCACGATCACCTGGTCGTCGGCCGGTTCGGTGCTGCCCAGCGAGGTGATCGAGCTGGGCGCGACGTAAGTGGTGATCGAGTCGTCCAGGACCTTCTGGGTGATCTCGAAGGGCTGCTCGGGCGGCCCCTCCGCCTCACCATCAGCGAGTGCCGGTGGACTGGCGATCGCCAGGACCAGCAGCGCCGCCGCGCATGCGGCGAGGCGGCCCACGGGATGTCGGTCGAGCGCGATGCGCAGGTCGGGCCTCCGGGCGGGGGAGCGGCGCGTCGTGGTGTCGGTCATCGTCATCCCTCCCCGTCCTCGGCGCCG
>JAKDUN010000393.1 GCA_030457675.1 Brachybacterium sp.
GTCGCACCGTCGGTGGTCGCACCGTCGGTGGTCGCACCGTCGGTCGTCGCCGCGTCAGCGGTCGCACCGTCGGTCGTCGCCGCGTCAGCGGTCGCACCGTCGGTGGTCGCGGAGTCCGTGTCCTCCTCGCTCTCATCGGCCTCGAGGCTGCGACCGTCGGCGATGACGATGCTCGAGAGCACCTCGCGCAGCAGCGCCACCTGATCGCGCGCCTCCGCCGCCCCCGAGACGGGCTGCTTGCCCTTCTCCACGAAGCCGTGGAAGGCCTCCCACATCAGCTCCGCCGCACCCTTGGGCGCCGTCGTCGCGGTCTCCTGGACCACGCCGCTCTTCTTCTCCCGCAGAGAGATGTTCGAGCGTCGGTCGCCGTGCGAGGGCGCCGGCAGCTCCACCCGCATCCGCCGTCGGGCCGAGAGCACCTGCAGGGACTCGGAGTACTCAGGAGCGAAGGGGAGGTAGTGCCACACCAGGCGCACCTGCGCTCCCCCGTCGAGCTCGCCGAGCAGCTCGAGCGAGCCGGGGATCACGCCCTTGGGCCAGTGCCGCACCGCCCTCAGGCGCACGATCGGGCCGTAGGACGCCTCGATCACCGCCATCTGATGGGCCACGCCCGTCAGCAGACCCTTGACGTAGAGGTCGCGGTCACGCTGGGTGGCGCCGTCGCCGGCCCCTGCCTCGACCGCGGCCTGCAGCGCCTTGCGCCGCTCGGAACGCTTCTCGGTGGGCAGATCATAGGAGGAGGTGGTCACGTGCGCCCCTCCGTACAGCGGCTGGCTCGCCGGCATCAGCACCTCGTGGTCCACCATCCGCAGGTCCTTGACGGCGATGTTCTCCGCCATCCGGGTCACGGAGTCGTCGTACTGCTGGGGGTAGGCCATCATCACCAGGCGACGGCCGGTCATCCGCTCGAAGTCGGCGACCTTCGCGACCTCCTCGGCGGAGTACCCCAGCGGGGGCTCCACCAGCACCGGGATGCCTCGGCGCATGAGCGCGAGCAGATCCTCGACGTGCAGCCCGTCGGTGGAGAGCACAGCCCCGTCCAGGGTCAGCGTCTTGGCACGCACCGCCGCGATCAGATCGGCGACCGACTCGTAGCGCGTGTCCTCCTCGAGGCCCCACACCTCCGAGGCCTCCCGTCGGCGACGCGGGGAGTGGTCCACGAGCGCGGCGATCGTGAAGCGGTCCCAGCGCCGGCGGAGCACCGGCAGGTGCACGGCCTGGGCCATGGTTCCGGCGCCGATCACGGCGATGTTCAGGGTCTTCGGCATCGGGAGGCTCCTCGGGCTCGGGGCGGGTCCGGCGGCAGCTCCGCAGGCTCTCGGCGGGCGCCGTACCGTCTCCGGCATCGCGCCCCGGGATCACCGCAGGACGCACGCCCGTTTCTACCACACCGACCCGAACCCGGGCCGGGCCGCTCCCGCGGCCCCACCTGCATCGCGAGGGACGAGGCTCACGCCCGCCCCCGGAGAGCACCATGCCGCGAATCATCCCTGCGCGATTATCGTGGGGCGCGAACCAGCTCATCTCAGGAGGACCCGGTGTCCAGACGCTTCTACTTCGGCGCCCGCAACTTCTCGCGCCCCTTCGTCAAGCTCCTGTGGAACCCACGGGTGACCGGGCTCGAGAACATCCCCCGCGAGGGCGGGTTCGTGATCGCCTCGAACCACCTCGCCAACATCGACAGCTTCGTGCTGCCGGTGGCGCTGCCGCGGCAGATCCGCTTCGTCGCCAAGGACACCCTGTGGACCCAGAAGGGGCTGCGCGGCCGGATCCTGCACTGGTTCTTCGAGGCCGTCGAAGCGGTGCCGGTGGACCGCGAGGCGCTCTCCTCCGGCAAGGGCGCTCTGCAGGCCGGGCTCTCCATCCTCCGCGACGGCGACGGCTTCGCGATCTACCCCGAGGGCAGCCGCTCCAGGGACGGCCTGCTCCACCCCGGCAAGCAGGGCGCCGCGTGGCTCGCCGTCGAGTCCGGCTGCCCGGTGATCCCCGTCGGCCTCACAGGGACCCAGCACATGTTCTCGCGACTGTTGCCGGAGCGGGGCTCGATCACCGTCCGCGTCGGCGCCCCGATCGAGCTCGCCGACATCGATCCCAGCGCCTCCAAGGGCGTGCGGCGGCGACTGCTGAACGCACAGATCATGGACGAGATCCAGAAGCTCTCCGGCCAGCGCCGCGCGTAGGCGCCGCCTCGTTCACGACCGGCGGCGCCGGATCACTGGCCGTCCTCCCGCGACCCGCTCGCGGGCAAGTAGGATCTGGCCAGGCCGCCCCGACCGGGCGGTGGCCGCCGCCCGGACCGCACCCCAGGAGACCAGATGGCCGTCGTCGTCGGATTCATCCCCACCGAGGTGGGATTCAAGGCGCTGGCAGCTGCCCGCGAGGAGGCGGAGCAGCGCGGCGGCCCGCTGATCATCGTCAACGTGCTGCGCGAGGGGATCTCCGAGGACCCGCGGCACGCGAACGATCAGCACCGCGAGATCGCCCGCGACCTCCTTCGCGGCAGCGCCGTGCGAGTCGAGTTCCGCCAGGAGAGCACCCAGGACGACATCGCCGACGTCCTGCTGGACATGGTCGAGGCCGAGGACGCCGAGCTGCTGGTGCTCGGAGTGCGCCGACAGCAGGATCTGGCGCGCCACCTGCTGGGCCTGACCGTCCAGAAGCTCCTGCTCTCCGCCAACAGCGAGGTGCTCGTCGTCTGAGCGACGTGCTGTGAGCCTGCGAACGGCAGGAGCTCAG
>JAKDUN010000041.1 GCA_030457675.1 Brachybacterium sp.
TCATCCTCGCTGCCGGGCTCGTCACCTCCGCTCTCGCCCTGGTGGCCGCGGTGACGATCGGGACCGCCGGCATCGGCATGGGCGACGTGCTCCGCTCGGTGCAGCTGAGTCTGTTCGGCGGCACCCTCAGCGCCGACTTCGCGTCCACCTACGCCGTCATCACCCAGCTGCGCCTGCCCCGCGTGCTGCTCGCCTTCGCCGCCGGCGCCGCCCTGTCCGTCTCCGGCGTGCTCATGCAGGGACTGCTGCGGAACCCTCTGGTCAGTCCCTTCACGCTCGGCGTCTCCCCGGCCGCGGCCTTCGGTGCGGCGCTGGTGATCACCCTCGCCGGCACCAACCAGCTGCCGGCCTGGGCCACCATCGCCGGGGCCATGGTCATGGCGCTGACGGTCTCGGCCGTGGTGCTCGGCATCGCCACCGCCCGCCGCATGGCGGTGGCCACGCTGCTGCTGCTCGGCATCGCGATGACCCAGATCTTCGAGGCGCTCACCTCGGCGCTGCAGTTCACCGCGAACGAGAACACGCTGCAGGCGATCATCCGCTGGACCTTCGGCTCGGTGAACGATGCCCTGTGGTCCGACGTGCTGATCGTCGGGGTCCTCACCGTGATCGCGATCCCGGCGACGCTGTTCTTCTCCAAGGACCTCAACGCCATCGCCTTCGCCGGCGACGACGCCGCCCGCAGCTTCGGCGTGAACGTGGGCCCGGTGCGGGTCGGCCTGATCGCTCTCGCCGTCACCCTCGCCGCCGTGGTGGTCTCCTTCTGCGGGATCATCGGCTTCGTCGGCCTCGTCGGGCCTCACATCGCGCGTCTCGCGATCGGCGCCGACCACCGCCACCTGCTGCCCTTCGCCGCGCTCTCGGGCGGTCTGCTGCTGCTGGTCGCCGACGCGGTGGGCCGTACGGTCATCGCCCCCGCCGTGGTGCCCGTGGGTATCGTGGTCGCCTTCATCGGCGGCCCCGTGTTCATCTACCTCATCCTGACCCGAAGGAACACCCTCAAGTGAGCCTCACCGTCGAAAACCTCTCCTTCTCCTACGGGACCACGCGGATCCTCGACGAGGTCTCCTTCGAGGTCGCCTCCGGGGCGTTCTGCGCCCTGCTGGGCCCCAACGGGTCCGGCAAGTCCACCCTCGTCAAGGCGATCGCCGGGGTGCACCGCGCCAAGACCGGCATCGTCACGGTCGAGGGTCGCCGGACCGCTCGACTGGGCCGCCGTGAGCTCGCGAAGGTCGTCGGCTATGTGCCGCAGGCCGGGGATGCGCCCTTCGACCTCACCGTGCGCGAGGCCGTGATGCTGGGCCGCACCCCGCACTTCGGGCTCTCGCCCCGCGCCGAGGACCGCGCCAGGGTCGAGGACGCGATCGTGCGGATGGGCCTGGTGGACATCGCCGAGCAGTCCATGTCCGAGCTCTCCGGCGGCCAGCAGCAGCGGGCGCTGATCGCCCGGGCCCTCGCCCAGGACACCCGCGTGCTGCTGCTGGACGAGCCCACCTCGGCGCTGGACCTCCGCTACCAGATCGAGACCCTGCAGCTGGTCCGCCAGATCACCCGCGAGGAGGGCATCAGCGCGCTGATCGCGATCCACGACCTGAACCACGCCGCGCGCTACTGCGATCAGGTGATCGTGCTGCACGGTGGCCATCTCGTTGCCGACGGCACCCCTGCTGAGGCGCTGCAGGCCGAGACGCTGCGCGGCGTCTACGAGGTCGACGTCGACGTGGCCGCGCGCGACGGGGCGGTCGAGGTGCGCCCCCGCGTGGATGCGGCCGGCTTCACCCGCACCGGCCCCCGGCTCGACGAGCTCGTGACCTCATGAGCGCGGCGGAGCCCCCGGACCCCGAGCAGTTCGACGCCGTCATCGTCGGCGGCGGTCCGCGCGGCGTGGCCACCGTGCTGCGCGCCGCCGCCCGCACGGCCGCGGCGGGCGGTGGGCCGGTACGGATGGCTCTGCTCGACGCCGTCGCCGTCGGCCCCGGCGCCACCTGGCTCATCGACCAGCCCGCCCAGTACCTCAACAACACCCAGGCCGATGCCACCACCGTCCATCCCGATGACTCCACCCCGATGAGCGGGCCGGCCGCGCCCGGACCGGACCTCGTGGACTGGGCGCGGCGGGTCCGCGCCGACGGCGGGCATCCGGCGGGGGAGTGGGTGCTCCAGGAGGCCTCCTCGCTGACCGGAGCCAGCTTCCCCACTCGCCGTCTGCAGGGCGTGTACTTCCGGGACCAGCTCGACGCCGCGATCGCGAGCGGCACCGTGGAGGTCACCGAGATCGTGGCCCGCGCCGTCGACCTCGCCGCCGCGGGCGGGAGCACGACGGTCGTCCTCGAGGACGGGCGCCGCCTCGCCGCCCCCACCGTGGTGCTCGCCCAGGGCATGGTCCAGTCCGAGCCCGACGCCGACGTCACGGCGCTGGCGGAGTTCGCCGAGCGGTACTCCCTGCGCTACGCCGCACCGGGCATGCCCGCCGAACGGGAGTACACCGGCCTTCCGGCAGGGGAGAGCGTTCTGGTGCGCGGCTTGGGCGCGAACTTCTTCGACGTCATCGGGCAGCTGGTCGCCGACTGGGGCGGCGCGGTCGAAGCCGTCGAGGGCGATCCTCACGGACGCCTCCGCTATCTGCCCAGCGGACGGGAGCCGCATCTCGTGGTCGGCTCCCGCCGCGGCGTCCCCTACCGTGCCAAGCCCGAGGGCGGCCGCTCGGTGCGCCCCTTCGTCCCGCTCTGGGCGCGCGATGAGTGGTTCGCCGCGCTCGAACGGAAGGGTGGGGTCGACTTCGCCGCCGAGGTGTGGCCGGTGCTCGCCCGAGAGTTCGCCCGCGTCTACCTCGAGGCCCTCGCAGAGCTGGAATCGGACGCAGTGCACGGCGACTGGATGCCCGGGCTCGACGCCGCCGCCACGGCCGACGAGGTCGACGCCGTGCTCGACGCCGCGATCACCGCTCCGCGGTGGTCCTGGACTCTCGACGAGCTGCACCGCCCCACCCGCGGCGAAGCGGTGGGGGAGCAGGCCTGGGCGCAGTCGGTGCGACGACTGATCTCCGATGAGCTGGGCTCGCTGTCCGATCCCTGGCACCACCCGCGGGCCGCCGTCAACGGCGCCATGGGCGTGCTGCGCCGACGCGTCGGGCGCCTGACCGGCCGCGGCGCCTTCACCGGGAAGTCCCTCGCCCGCGACGTGCTCGGCTGGTTCGACGGCGACTCCCTCGCGCTGGCCTCCGGCCCGCCCGCCGACCGGGTGCGGCTGGTCCTGGCGCTGATCGAGGCCGGGATCATCGAGCTGATCGGCCCCGAGATGGTCGTCGAGGCCGACGAGCACGCAGGCCTCTTCCGTGCGGCCTCCCCGCTGACCGGACGCGTGGTCACCTCCGCCGTGCTGCTGGAGACCCGCATGTCCAAGGGGAAGATCCCTCGCACCAGTGATCCGCTGCTGCGCTCCCTGCTGGCCTCCGGACGCGCCCGCATCCACACCGTCGACGGCGTGCCCACCCACTCCATGGAGGCCACCGGAGTCGAGGTCTCCGAGGAGGCTCTCAGCGGCCACAACCTCATCGCCGCCGACGGCACCGTCGACGACTCCGTGGTGGTGCTCGGCATCCCCGCGGCCTCCACCCAGCCCGGCTCGGCGATCGGCGCCACCCCGGGCGTGCCCTCGCCGCTGCTGGCCGGCGCGGACGTCGCGGCGAAGCAGATCCTGGCGCGGGTGCGCGTGGGTGTCGGGGCGTAGGGCGGGAACACATCGGGCAGGCATGGCGTCGCATGACAGACCATGACGCTGCGTTTGCCCGCCCCCTGCCGGGTCTGCACGATGAGTCCATGGCCCTCAAGAGAATCCGCAGCCACGGTGAACGCACCGGCGTCGAGCGCACCGACGTGACCATTCGTCGCCACACCTTCACGCTCGACGAACCTGTCGCCGCCGGCGGCAGGGACACCGCCCCGACCCCGCTGGAGTACGTCGTCGGTGCGCTGAACGGATGCGTCACGGTGCTCGTCGACCTCGTGGCGGCCGATCTCGGGATCGCTGTCCAGCACGTGGTGACCGAGGTTGTCGCAGAGCAGGACCGCGACGGCATCGCCGGCGTCCCCGGCGTGCGCACCCACTTCTCCTCGGTGCGTCTGGACGTCGAGGTCACCTCCTCCGCCGACGCAGCGGCGCTCGAGCAGCTCGCCGCCGAGGTCGAGCGCCGGTGCCCCATGGTCAACCTGCTGCGTGACGCCCAGGTCGAGGTCGACGTCCTCTGGAGCGCCGCGTGAGCGCAGTCGGACTGTGGACGCTCGGCCTGGCCGCCGCCTACACCGCCTTCCTGGTCCTCGCCAACCGGCGCCTGGCGTCGCGACCCGCGGAGGACCGCGCCGCCTCGTTCTTCGTCGGCGGCCGACGGTTCTCCGCCTGGACCGTGGCGTTCTGCATCACCGGCCTGTTCTCGGGATCCAGTTTCATCTCTGTCCTCGAGCTGTCCTACCTCACCGGCGTCTCGGCCCTCTGGTACGGCGTCGCAGAGACCGTGCAGATCCTGCTCATCGCACTGCTGCTGGTCAAGCCGCTGCGCGAGCGGCTGGTGGTGACCGTCACCGGGATCATCGGGGACCGCTTCGGGCGCGTCGCCAAGCTCGTGGCCGGGACGATCACCGCGATCACCTTCCCCATGTGGTCGGTCGCCACCACGATCGCCTTCGCCTCGGCGCTGCATGTCTTCACCGACCTCTCTCTCCCCGTCTCGGTGACCGTGACCGCAGTGCTGCTGCTGGCCTTCCTCTCCGCTGGAGGGATGCAATCGGTCGGATTCAATCAGACGATGAACTGCCTGCTCTTCGCCGTGATGGCGGTGGTCGGGGTGATCGCGCTGCTGTCCGAACCGGGCCGCGCCGCGCTCGCGGAGCTGCCCTCCCAGCGACCGGATCTGCTCGACCCGATGGCCACCGGGCCCACGCTGATCCTGGCCTGGTTCGGCACGTTCCTGGTCAACGTGCCGCTCGCGCAGGCCGCCTTCCAGATGTCGCTGTCGGCCCGCAGCCCCGAGGAGGGGCAGCGGGGGATGTTCCGCGCCGCCGCCCTCGGCGCCCCGTTCATCGTGCTCGGCGCGGTCATCGGGTGCGCCGCCGCGATCGCGGTGCCGGGCGGGGACCGCGGCCTGGAGGCCGTGCCCCGGTTCCTCGCCGAGGCGCTCCCCGCCCCGCTGGTCGCGCTGTTCTTCCTCGGCATCTGGGCCTGCGCGCTGGGCTGGGCCGGTCCCTGTCAGTTCTCCGGGGCGACCTCGCTCGGTCGTGACGTCGGCTCCGCCCTGCGCCCGAACGCCTCGCCCGAGCAGCTGGTGCGCTGGACCCGCTGGTCGTTGGTCGCGCTGACCGCTCTGATGATCCTCTTCGCCGTGCTCCGCACCGAGCAGTCGGCCTGGTGGAACATCCTGGCCTGGACGCTGCGCAACGGCGCCACCCTCGCTCCGGTGCTCGCCGCCTTCGCCTGGCCGCTCGCCACCCGCTCCGCCGCCGGCGCCTCGATGATCGTCGGCTTCGGTGTCGGCCTGGCGTGGTACCAGCTCTCGGACTGGCACGTGAGCGACTTCCATCTGGGCGTGCACCCGGTCTGGGTGGGCATGATCGTCAACGTGATCGTCCTGGTGCTGGTCACGCTGGTCCAGGCCGGGTCACGGGCCACGTGGCGGGCCGATCGCGGCGGCGTGCTCGCCCTGAGCGGCGCGCTGGTCCTGCCGGTCGTGACCGCGCTGGGCGCTCCGGTGCTGCACCCGCTGGGGCTGACCGGACCGCTGGTCCTGGTCACCGCCGTGCTGGTCCTGGTGGCTGCGGTGCGGACGGTGCGTGCCGTGGACGCGCCGTCCGACTCCGCCGGGCCTCGTCACCCGCTCGAGCAGGCCGCAGGTTCGGCAGCGGGCTGAACCCGCCGGCAGGGCGCGCTCGACCGCGGCCCGTCCACCCTCACCGAGTGCGACCGACGGCACGCCTCCCGACAGTCGAGACATGCCGGACGTCGCACTCGGGGCAGCTCACGCCGCCTCCGACCCGCCCGCTCAGATGTCCCGGAAGGTCTCGATCCGCGCGCCGAGCTTGTTCAGCCGTGCCGCCAGGTCCTCGTAGCCGCGGTTGATGACGTAGACGTTGCGCAGCACGGAGGTGCCCTTGGCGGCGAGCATCGCCAGCAGGATCACCACGGCCGGGCGCAGCGCCGGCGGGCACACCAGCTCGGCGCCGCTCCAGCGCGTCGGCCCCTCGATGAGCACCCGGTGCGGGTCCATGAGCTTCACGTTCGCGCCGAGCTTCGTGAGCTCGGTGAGGTAGATGGCCCGGTTCTCGTAGACCCAGTCGTGCAGCATCGTCTGCCCCTCCGCGGTCGCGGCGATCACCGCGAAGAACGGCAGGTTGTCGATGTTCAGGCCGGGGAAGGGCATCGGGTGGATCTTGTCGATGGGCGCCTTGAGGTCCGAGGGATGGGTGGTGACGTCCACCAGGCGGGTCCGGCCGTTCTCCGCCATGTACTCCTCGGAGCAGTCGTGACGCAGGCCCATCTCCTCCAGCAGCGCCAGCTCGATCTCCATGAACTCGATCGGCACGCGGCGCACCGTGATGCTCGACCGGGTCACGATCGCAGCGGAGATCAGGCTCATCGCCTCGATCGGGTCCTCGCTCGGGGCGTAGTCCACATCCGTGGAGATCTGCGCCTTCCCCTGCACCCGCAGGGTGGTGGTGCCGATGCCCTCGATGGTGACGCCGAGCTTCTCGAGGAAGAAGCACAGGTCCTGGACCATGTAGTTGGGGCTGGCGTTGCGGATCAGGGTCTCGCCCTCGTACAGGGCGGCCGCCAGCAGCGCGTTCTCGGTGACCGTGTCCCCGCGCTCGGTGAGGACGATCGGGCGCCGGGCGCCGGTCACCGCCGAGGTGGTCGCCTGGTAGTGATGGTCGGTGGCGACCACGTCGAGGCCGAAGTGACGCAGCGCCGACATGTGCGGCTCGACGGTGCGGGTGCCCAGATCGCAGCCCCCGGCGTAGGGGAGCTGGAACGTCCCGGCGCGGTGCAGCAGCGGGCCCAGGAACATGATGATGGAGCGGGTGCGGCGGGCGGCGTCGGCGTCGATCGAGGAGAGATCCAGCGTGGCAGGGACGCGCAGCTCGAGGTCGTTCTCCGCATTCAGCCAGGTGGTCTTCACACCGATCGAGGTGAGCACCTCGAGCAGCCGGTTGACCTCCTCGATGCGCGCGACCTTGCGCAGCACCGTGGTCCCGGTGTTCAGCAGTGAGGCGCACAGCAGTGCCACCCCCGCATTCTTCGAGGACTTCACGTCGATCGCACCGGACAGCGTGGTCTCGCCCTGGACTCGCAGGTTGCTCGGACCGGAGCTGCCCAGGCCCACCAGCTCGGAGTCCAGAGCCGAGCCGATCTTGGAGACGGTGTCCAGCGTGAGGTTCTGCTGTCCCTTCTCGATGCGGTTCACCGCGCTCTGGCTCGTGCCGAGCTCGGTCGCGAGCTGGGCCTGGGTGAGGCCGGAGTGCTGACGTGCGTCACGGATCAGAGTGCCGATGCGTGCCAGGTAGTCCTCGTTCTCAGTCATATCGTGACCGTATCTCACAGATGAGATATGCGCAGTTGGGAGTCGGTGCGGCGATCGTCACGTCGGGTCGGCAGGCCTGGTGGGCGTCAGATGCGGGCCAGGACCGGGAGCCCTTCGGCGTGCCCGGCGACCCGGTAGGAGAGAGCTGGGTCATAGGGCTCCACCCGCAGCGCCATCCGGGCCTCCGCAGGGGTGCGGTCGGCCTTACGGTTGTTGCACTCCTTGCAGGCAGAGACCAGGTTCGTCCAGCTCGATGCCCCACCGCGGGAGGAGGGGAGGATGTGGTCGACCGTCGCCAGCAGGGCCTCGCAGGCCGGGGTCTTCGAGACGCTGCGGCCGCAGTACGCACAGGTCCAGTGATCTCGCTCATGGACCGCCCGGTAGGAGAAGCCGACGGAGCGCTGGCCGGCGCCCTCCACCCAGGCACCGCTCAGCTCGCGGGTGAGCTCGAGGGCGGCGGGCACGATGCGATCCCCGAGCATCGTGAGCTCGACCGGATCGGCGACCTCGCGGCGGATCATCCCGAAGGCATGGCGCACGGTGGTGGTGTGCAGGAGCTCGCCGATCCCCGTCTCGGGGTCGTACCCGAGGTTGTAGACCCTGACCTGTGCCATGCCTTCACCTCCTGGTCATGGTGTCGAGGGCAGTGTGCCCCGGCGCAGTGACCGGTGTCACGACAATTGTGCGCCACCGGGGTGGAGAACAGGTGATCTGGACCTGTCTTCGCAGACAACATCGCGTGGCGTCGTCACCGGCGCCGCCGGCGTGCGGCGGCTCAGCCACCAGGAGCGGGCGCTCACCTCGCGCCGGCCCGAGCAGGCGGCGGCAGGGCAGCGCGACCCGTTGGTGGAACAGCTGCCGGAGCTGGTCCAGCTCCTGCACGACGTCGCGCAGAACGCGCTCCATGAGGCCCGGTCCATCGGGGCCCACGACACCGGGATCATCACGCGGGTCCAGACGATGCTGGACGGCGGCGCCACCCGGCGCGACTCCTCCTGAGGCATGCTGGAGGGATGATGGACGAACAGCGGGCCCAGCGGCTGGAACGGGAGCAGGTGCTGTCCGAATACGGCACCTGGAGGCTGACCGCCGAGGAGGATGCGCCCGTCGCCGAGGAGATCCGCACCCTGGAGACGCTGCTGCGGCTCAAGGCCGAGCAGCAGGCCAGCCCCGACCCGGGGCTGTGGACCGAGGCGCTGGCCACCGAGCTGCTCACCGTCGTGGTGCCGCGCACCGTGATCCAGCCGCGCGAGCACGTGATGGATCTGGTGCCCATCCTGATCCGCTTCGTCACCTACCTGCGGGAGACCGGTCGCTGGCATCCGGGCTCGATGAGCGCCACGGAGGCGCCAGCGGTGCTCGGCGGGCTCGAGTTCGCGGCCCTCGAAGCGGCCGACGACCCCTCCCGCCGCTCCTTCTCCACCAACATCCTCGGCCACGGCATGGCGCTCGGCGTCGACCTCGAGGACGAGGACGAGCTCGCCGCCTTCATGCACTGGTACAACGCGCTACCCGACGACGAGCGGCTCGCCCTCAGCGAGACCGGACGGCTCGAGCAGCCCACGGCGCCCTATGACCGCGAGACAGCACTGGCGGGAGTGCGGGAGGAGGCCGCGGAGAGCCCCGACCGGCCCTGGTTCCTGCCGGAGCCGACGACCTCCGAGGGGCCCAGGGGCATGGCCGAGCTCGACCTCGGCCCCGAGGACTACGCGGCCAGCGATTTCGTCCGTGCGGCCCTCGCCCTGCTGGAGCTCGTCGGTGATGGGCGGCGGCTCACCGCGACCGCGGGGCTCCGCCGCGAGGACACCGCGGAGCTGCTCAGGGCGCTCGGCATGGACCGGAGCGTCCGCAGCATGTGGGACCACCCCGAGATCGTGGGTCCCTGGATCACGCTGCGCGACGGCGGCTGGCTGGAGGTCGCCGGCTCCCGGGTGCGCCGCACGCCCGGGCCGGTGCCGGTCGTGACCGCGCAGGAGGACCCCGAGGGCTTCATCGAGGTGGGCCACGCCCTGCTCACCGCGCTGCTGCTGGGCCGGGACGCCCGGGACCCCCGCGACGGCGGCTTCCAGGGAATGCCCGATACCGCGGCGGCACTGATGGTCGCCTGCAGCGCGGACGCTCTGCCGGTGCACCCGGAGGGAGCCCCGCAGCGGGACCGGGAGGAGATCGCCCGCTGGCTGCGGGTGCGGCGGGACCTGGAGGGACTCGTCGCCGTCGGTGCGCTCAGCCGCGACGGGGAACGGTTCCGGGGGGCCGGGGCGCTGCTGGTGGCCGGGGCCGCGCTGCTGCGGGACCGCTCGGCGTAGGCCGGGCGGCTGCTCCCGGAAAGACGACTCAGCGCACCCCGCGCATGGCAACGCTGACGGGCTTCGCGGCCAGCAGCATGATCAGACCGATCCCGATCGTGACCGCGCCCAGCGCACCGAAGTAGGCGACCTCGTTCTCTGCCGAGTAGAAGCTCGCCAGTGCCCCGGAGAGCGAGGTGCCCAGTGCGACCGAGAGGTTGTACAGCGCCATCATCATCACCGGATAGGCGCGCGGCGCCAGCTTGGTGGCCAGCGAGAGGCCGACGGGGGAGAGCCACAGCTCGCCGATCGTCGCGACCATCATGATCATCGCGATCCACAGCACCGGCACCGCGGCCACAGAGGCCATCGGCAGGAACAGCAGGAACGCGGAGCCCATCAGGATGATGCCCACGCCGAACTTCCGCGGGGTGCCGGGCTGGCGCGGACCGAGCTTCGTCCACAGCGCCGCGAACAGCGGGGCCAGCACGATGATGAAGAACGGGTTGAAGGACTGCACCCAGGAGATCGGCATCTCCCAGGTACCGAGGAAGGGCAGGGAGAGCTCGCGGTCCAGCCGGGTGTCCGAGTACAGGGTGATCACCGTGAACTGCTGCTGGAACAGGGCGAAGAACGCGGCGGTGCCGACGAACAGCGGGATGAACGAGACCACCCGAGAACGCTCGTCGGAGTCCAGCTTCTTCGAGGTCAGCAGCAGAGCGAAGATCACGATCGCACCGAGGACCGCGAGGGCCGCGACCACGGTCGCGAGGTTGTGCGCGGTCAGCACTCCCGTCAGCACCAGCACCAGCACCAGCACGATCGTGCCGAGGCCGAGGCCGGCCCACAGCGGGTACTGCGCACGGGGGAGCGGATCGGGGACGGCGTGGACGCTGGCCGGCAGGCCCTTGCGGGTCAGGACGTACTGGGTCAGGCCCACGGCCATGCCTATCGCGGCGAGGCCGAAGCCGAGGTGGAAGCCCCACTGCTGCTGGGCGAGGCCGGTGATCAGCGGCCCCAGCAGGCCACCGATGTTGATACCCATGTAGTAGATCGAGAAGCCCGCATCCCGCCGCGGGTCATTGCGCGAGTAGAGGGAACCGACCAGGGTCGCGGCGGTGGACTTCAGGCCGCCGGAGCCGACGCCGACCAGCAGCAGACCGGCCATCAGGCCGGGGATCCCGGGCCCCAGCGCGAGCGCGATATGGCCCAGCATGATCATCACGGCGCTGCCCAGCAGCGTCCTCTCGGCACCCAGCAGACGGTCGGAGACCAGGGCACCCAGGATCGAGAAGAGGTACACCGAGCCGCCGTAGGCGCCGACGATCCCCAGGGCGACGGTCTCGTCGATCCCGAGGCCGCCATCGGCGACCGCGAAGTACATGTAGATCGCGAGGATGCCCTGCATGCCGTAGAAGCTGAAGCGCTCCCACAGCTCCACGCTGAACAGATTCGCGAGCGGGCCCGGCTGTCCGAGGAAGGTGCGCCCGGAGGGGTTGTGGGAATCCGGCGCGGGTGAGTGCGCGGCGATCCCGCCACGGACGGCGGCGGGGCGCTCGGTCGTGCTCGAGGTGGGATCGGGGATCTCTGGTGAATTCACGGAGAGCAATGCTGTGACACCCGGGGCCCGATCTCAATATGGGGCGCCGAGGTGTGAGAAGTCAGTCTTCGGTGCAGATGTCAGAAAAGTCAGGCGGGGGAGAGGTCCGGCATCTCCGTGACGCCGAACTCTTGGGCCAGCACCCGGCGGGCGGCGTGCCAGCCGGACATGCCGTGCACGCCGGGACCCGGCGGGGTCGCCTGGGAGCACAGGTACCAGCCGGTCCCCGCCAGACGGTACGGATCCAGCCGCGCGGTGGGGCGCGCGATCATCCCGGCCATGGTGACCCGGCCCATCGAGATGTCGCCGCCGACGAGAGAGGGGTTGTGGGCGGACATCTCGGAGGCGGGGATGCCGCGGGCAGCGACGATCATGTCGCGGAAGCCGGGCGCGAAACGCTCGACCTGCGCGGTGACCAGCTCGGTGGGATCTGTGGTGTCCCCGGCGGGCACATGGGCATAGGCCCACAGCGGCCGCAGACCGTCGTGGATCCGGCCCGGATCGACCACCGACGGGTCACTGACCAGGGTCATCGGCCGCTGGGGCAGCTTGCCCGCGGCGACCTCCGCCTCGGCGTGCGCCATCTGGGCGCGGGTGCCGCCCAGGTGCTGGGTGCCGGCCTCGCCCACGTCGGGGTCGCGCCATGGCACCGGTCCGGAGAGCACGAAGTCGACCTTCGCCGCCCCGTCGCCGTGCGGGAAGCGGCGCAGCGCCCGCTCGAGCGAGGCGGGCAGGCGGTTGCTGAGGATGTCGGCTGCGGCGCCGGCGGTGGTGTCCAGCAGGACCGCGCGGGCGGCCGGCGCATCCCGCCAGGTGCGCACGCGGTGCCCGGTGAGGATCTGCCCGCCGTGGGCTCGCAGATCAGCGACCAGGGCGTCGATGATAGACTGGGAGCCGCCGACGGGCAGCGGCCAGCCGACGCCGTGGGCGATCGTGCCCAGCAGCCCGGCGGTCGCCGCCATCGCGAGTGACGGCATCGGACCGATCGCGTGCGCGGCGACCCCGCCCAGCAGCGCCCGGGCCCGCTCGGTGCGGAAGGGGAGGTTCCAGGCGGGGGTGCCCTGCAGGCCGATGAGGGCGCCGAACAGCGGTGCCGCGGCAAGGGCGCGCGGAGTCAGCAGCGCCGGCGGGATCGAGCGCTTGTCCCCGAGTGAGAGCTCGACCACCAGGTCCTGGTGGCGGGACAGCGTGCCGAGCAGCGCCCGCCAGGTGGGTCCGTCGGCCCCGAGTCCGGCGGCCGTGCGCTCCACGTCGCGCCAGGCGATGGCGGCCGGCTCATCGTCCAGCGGCTGTGCGTAGGAGGCCGTGGGGGCGATCGCCCGCACCCCGCGGGCCTGCACGTCGAAGGCGTCGAAGAAGGGGCTGGCAAGGGCGAGCGGATGGGCCGCCGAGCAGATGTCGTGCACGATCCCGGGGGCGAGGCCGAGGTCGAGCGTGCGGGCACCGCCGCCGATCGTGTCCTCGGACTCCAGCACCTGCACGTCGAGGCCCGCACGGGCGAGGGTCACCGCGGCGGCGAGCCCGTTGGGGCCGGACCCCACGACGACGACATCGACCTCAGGGGCGGGATGGGTGCTCATCTGCCCAGCCTAGAGCAGGTGGGAGGTTCCTCCCGGACCCATTTACGGAAGGCAGATGTAGCGTAATGTGAGGGTATGCAGACTGCCACAGATCAGACCCATCGCGCCGAAGCCCCCGCGAAGCGCCCCGCGAAGCAGCAGGCCGTGCTCGAGGTACTGGGCAAGACCCGGATATCACCGCGGCTGCTGCGCCTCACCCTCGGTGGCGAGGGCTACAGCGCGCTGAACCGCAACGAGAGCACCGACGCCTACGTCAAGCTCCTGCTGCCCGACCCCGCGTCCGGCCTGCACCCTCCCTACGACATGGACTCGCTGCGCGAGCACAGCCCCGAGCTGATGCCCGCCCGCCGCACCTACACCGTGCGCCGCTGGGATGACGAGAACCAGCGGATCGACGTCGACGTGGTCCTGCACGGCGACGGCGAAGGGATCGCCGCGCGCTGGGCCGATGAAGCCCAGCCCGGTGACCTCGTCGCCATGAACGGCGCCGGCGGTGGATACACCCCGCTGCCCGAAACCCGTCGCCACCTGCTGATCGGGGACCACGCCGCGCTGCCTGCGATCGCAGCGGCGCTGGAGACCATGGCGGCGGATGCCACCGGCCTCGTGCTCGTCCACCTCGATCACGAGGAGGACCGCCTGGAGCTCGAGCGCCCCGCCGGGGTGGAGCTGCGCTGGGTGATCGGCCCGCGCGAGGCACTGGTCCAGACGGCGCGCGAGCTGGAGCTCACGGACCACGAGGGCCTGCAGGTGTTCTGCCACGTCGAGCGGGGCACCACCAAGCAGCTGCGCCAGGTGCTGATCAAGGACGCCGGCATCCCGCGCCCGCAGGTCTCGATCTCCGCCTACTGGGCGCTGGGCCGCGTGGAGGACCAGTTCCAGGCCGAGAAGCGGGAGCCGATCGGGAAGATCGAGGACTGAGCATGGAGCTCGTCACCGGTCAGGACGGGCTCGACCGGCCTGCGTGGGCATCTGTCCACGATGACCTGCGCGAGTACTACGACACCGAGTGGGGCATGCCGGTGCGGGACGAGCGGGGCGTGTTCGAGCGCCTCGCCCTCGAGGGCTTCCAGTCGGGCCTGAGCTGGGCGACGATCCTGCGCCGCCGGGACGGGTTCCGGCGCGCCTTCGCCGGGTTCGACGTCGACGCCGTGGCGGGGTTCGGGCCCCAGGATGTCGAGCGCCTGCTCGAGGACGAGGGCATCATCCGCCACCGCGGCAAGATCGAGGCCACGATCGGCAATGCCCGGGCCACGATCTCCCTGCGCGGTGAACGCGGCCCCGGCACCACCCTCGCGGACCTGGTGTGGTCCCACCGACCCGCCCGCACCCCGGTGCCGGCCGCCGCGGCGGAGGTTCCCACCACCAGCCCCGAATCGGTGGCGCTGGCGAAGGAGCTCAAGCGCCGAGGCTTCCGCTTCGTCGGCCCGACCACGATGTTCGCGCTGATGGAGGCGCTCGGGGTGGTGGACACCCACCTGCTGGGCTCCCACCGCCGCGGCACCTCCGGGGTATGGGCGGCCGACGGTCTCCCGCTCGCACCGGAGAGCCCTGACGCAGAGGGCCACATTCCGTCATAGACCTCGCCCGGGGACGGCGCCGGAGCGGACGATGATCCGGTCAGCACCGTTCACGGGAAGGGGCCGCGATGAGCACCGCAGCGATCCATGCAGGGTGGGAGGCCGCCGCCGACGGGCACCGGGCGCTCACCCCGCCCATCCCCCCCGCCACCGCCTACGCCCCGCCCACCCACGCCGCGCGGAAG
>JAKDUN010000394.1 GCA_030457675.1 Brachybacterium sp.
CGGGAGAGGTCTCCTCAGGAGGGGGGCGGACGAAGCTGCTCAGTCATCCTAGCTCTGCACCCCGGCCGCGCGTCCACACCGGCGGAGAAGGTGGCGGATTCAGGGCCTATAAGGAGCGAAGGTTGCATCTACTCCACGAGACATAGGATGATAGAGCGGTCGATGGGGTTCGGGCTCTCGTCGACTGCGAAGGAGCCCGCGCCCGAGATCATGAATGGAGTGTCCGTGGAACTGCGACGTCTCGGCCCGGTGGGCCAGGAGAAGCCGGCTGTCGTCTCCGAAGGAGCGACCTATCGGCTCGACGGCCTCACCGCCGACATCGACGGGGACTTCCTCGCCGGCGGCGGCATCACCCGGGCGCGCGAGGCGCTGGCCGCCGGGGACCTGCCCGTCTGGGAGGGTGCGGAGGCGGAGCGGATCGGTGCCCCGATCGCCCGCCCGCAGGCCGTGCTGTGCATCGGTCAGAACTACGCCGCCCACGCGGCGGAGTCCGGGGCGGAGCCGCCCGCGGTGCCGATCCTGTTCCACAAGCACCCCAACACGGTCGTCGGCCCCCATGACGACGTGGAGATCCCGCCGGGCGCCGAGAAGGTCGACTGGGAGGTGGAGCTCGGCGTGGTGATCGGCACCGAGGCCGCCTACCTGCCCGATGAGCAGGCCGCGCTCGACGTGATCGCCGGGTACGTGACCAGCCACGACCTCTCCGAACGGGACTATCAGCTGGCCGAGTCCGGTGGGCAGTGGTCCAAGGGCAAGAACGCCCGCGGCTTCAACCCGCTGGGCCCCGGCCTGGTCCCGGCCGACGAGGTCGACCCCCAGGCGCTGCGGCTGTGGTCCGCCGTGAACGGCGAGGCCCGCCAGGACTCCACCACCGCGGACATGATCTTCTCCGTCGCCCGGATCATCCAGCACCTCTCGCAGTTCATGGTGCTCTCGCCCGGCGACCTCCTCAACACCGGCACCCCGCAGGGCGTCGCCCTGTCCGGGCGGTTCCCGTATCTCCGGGCCGGGGACGTGGCCGAGATCGGCATCGAGCACCTCGGCGCCCAGCGCACCACCTTCGTCCCGGCTCCGACCGCCGCCCGTGTAGGGGTCACCCGATGAGCACCTTCACGGCCCTGGACGTCCAGGACGTCCGCTTCCCCACCAGTCGGAGCCTGGACGGCTCGGACGCGATGAACCCCGATCCCGACTACTCGGCCGCCTACCTCACCCTGCGCACCGACGCCGAGGATGCGGGCACCGCGCTGGTGTTCACCATCGGCCGCGGCAACGACGTGCAGAGCGCCGCGATCGCCGCGCTGGCCCCGCACCTGGTGGGACGCGACGTGGAGGAGGTCCTCGCCGACCTCGGCGGGATGTACCGCGAGCTCACCGACGACTCGCAGCTGCGCTGGCTGGGCCCCGAGAAGGGCGTGATGACCATGGCGATAGGCGCCGTGGTCAACGCCCTGTGGGACCTGCGCGCCCGCCGCGAAGGCCGCCCGCTGTGGCTTACCCTCGCCTCGATGAGCCCCGAGGAGCTGCTGGACCTCGTGGACCTGCGCTACCTCGAGGACGCCCTGACCCGCCAGGAGGCACTGGAGATCCTGCGCCGCGGCGCCGAGGGCAAGGAGCAGCGGATCACGGCGCTGCGCGAGAACGGCGTTCCCGCCTACACCACCACTCCCGGGTGGATCGGCTACAGCGATGAGAAGCTCACCCGCCTGCTCACGGAGGCCCGTGAGGACGGCTTCGAGATGGTGAAGCTGAAGGTGGGCGCCGACGCCGCTGATGACGAGCGCCGGATGCGCATCGCCCGCGAGGTGATGGGGCCCGGCTACCCGATCGCGATCGACGCCAACCAGCGCTGGGGCACCGAGGAGGCGATCACCGCGGTGCGGGCCCTGGCTCCGCACGATCCGTACTGGATCGAGGAACCCACCTTCCCCGACGACGTCCTCGCCCACGCCGCGATCCGCACGGGCATCCACCCGGTGCGCGTCGCCACCGGCGAGCAGGGCTCGAACCGGGTGCTGTTCAAGCAGCTGCTGCAGGCCGGCGCGATCGATGTGCTCCAGGCCGATGCCACCCGCGTCGCCGGCGTCAACGAGAACCTCGCGATCCTGCTGCTGGCGAAGAAGTTCGACGTGCCCGTCTGCCCCCACGCCGGGGGAGTGGGTCTGTGCGAGATGGTCCAGCACCTCGCCTTCCTCGATGCGGTCGCGATCGGCGGCGAGGACGAGCGGCGCCGGATCGAGTTCGTGGACCACCTCCACGAGCACTTCGAGGTGCCGGTGCGGATCGAGCGCGGCGCCTACATGCCGCCGCAGGAGCCCGGCGGCGGAGCCCGCATGCACCCCGCCTCGATCGAGGACCACCTGTTCCCGGACGGTCCCGTCTGGGCCGAGGAGCAGGCACCGCTCGCCCCCACCCCCGCCCGCTGAGAGGATCTCCGCATGGAGCGCATCGCCCTGCACACCCGCATCGCCGAGGGCCGTGAGGAGGACTACGACCGCGAGCACGCCCGGATCCCCGACGAGCTCGACGCCTCGCTGCGGGCCGCCGGCGTGCACGAGTGGCGGATCTGGCGCGACGGCCGCGACATCTTCCACCTGGTCGAGGTCCGGGACTACGCCGCGATGCGCCACCGCCTCGCCGAGGACCCGGCCAACCAGCGCTGGCAGGAGCACATCAACCAGTTCCTCGAGGTGGTCGACGACTACGGCGGCGAGGACTCCGG
>JAKDUN010000042.1 GCA_030457675.1 Brachybacterium sp.
CCCGCACCCACCGTCCACTGCGACCGAGCGCCGCGGTCCCGCACCCACCGTCCGCCGGTGTGCCGCACCGAGCGTCCACTGCGACTGTCCGCACGCTTCCGGACAGGAACAGTGAGCCGGGCGTCGCACTCGGTGGCTGCTGGGCGCCAGCGGCATGGAACACCTCACGCGATCGCCCGGGCGTGCCGTGCCGATGACGGCCGCGGCACGCCGTACGGTGCTGCGATAGTCCCCAGCTCCTCCTCGAAGGACCCCGATGTCGACCACCGGCACGACCACCCGTCCCCGCCGGCCGCGCGATCCCTATCTCGACAATGCGCGCGGCTTGCTGATCGCGCTCGTCGTGGTGGGCCACACCATCGAATGCTTCGAGAACACCGCCGATGTGCTCGCCAGCACGCTGTACACGGCCATCTACTCGTTCCACATGGCCGCGTTCATCATGATCTCGGGGTACCTCTCGCGTTCATACCGCAACGAACCGCGCCAGGTGCGGCGCCTGCTCACCGCGATGGTCGTGCCGTACGTGATCTTTCAGGTAGTGCACGAGGCCGGCAAGGCGCTGCTGCTCGGACAGGACGTCGAACTGCAGCTGCTCCTGCCGGCCTGGACGCTGTGGTTCCTGGTCGCGCTGCTGGGATGGCGCCTGCTCACGCCCGTGCTGCGCCAGCTCAAGCATCCGCTGATGTTCGCGGTGGCCATCTCCGTGATCGCACCGCTGGATCCCGATCTGGGCTCCGTGCTGAGCCTGGGCCGCCTGGCCCAGATGCTTCCGTTCTTCATGCTGGGCCTGATCGCCACACCGGACATGCTCGAGCGCGTCAAGGCCTTCCGGCACCGGTGGCTGGGCGGTGCGGTGCTGCTGGCGGTCGTCGTGGTGGCCTACCTGGTGGACGACCGCGTGCCCACCTCGCTCTTCTTCCTGCGCTCGGGGTACGAGGACGACACCGGCATCCTGCTCAGCATGCTCCTGCAGGTGATGGTGCTGCTGGCGGGGGTCGCGGGGAGCCTGGCCATCCTGCTGGTGACACCCCGCGGCCGCTCCCAGCTGACCGCAATGGGCGAGCGCTCGCTGACCGTCTATCTGCTGCACCCGGTGCTGCTGCTGCCCGTCCGCTATGCCGAGGAGCTGCCGGAGTGGCTGGTGAGCTGGTGGGGCACGCTCGGGCTGGTCGCCGCCGCGCTGCTGCTCACCGCGATCCTGGCCACGGGAGTGGTCGGCCGGCTCACCAGCTGGCTGACCGATCCCCCGATCGGGGATCTGCTGGTCCGCTCCGAGGACGACGCGCCGCAGAAGCCCCGACCGACTGCTGCGGACGGCAACCCTCCCCGCACCTGAAGCGTGCCGAACGCGGCGCTCGATACTGCGAGCGGCAGGGTGTGCGTCGCAGCACAGCACCGGAGCCCCGCTCATCCGGGTCTCCACCCCTGCGACTCCAGGGCTCTGCGCACCCTCGCGACAGCAGACCGGCAGCCGTGGGGAAGGTCCGCGAAGGTGGTGCGCACCTCGATCCAGCCGGCGTCCCGTCGTCGCTCCCCGCGGGCGATGTCCTTGGGCACCTGATTCCGGTCCAGGTGCGTCGGCCCCTCGTGCTCGAGCGCCACGCGCCACTGCGGCCAGTGCAGGTCAGGTTCTCCGAGGTCCAGGACGGTCCCCTCGGACTGCACCTGCTCGACACGGACGTTGGCCAGCGGTGCGGGCAGACCGGCGCGGACCACCGCCAGTCGCAGTGCGGTCTCGGGCGGCGAATCGCTGCTCATCCGCACCAGGGCGACCGCCTCCCTGAGGCGACGGGCCCCGCGACCACGATGGCCGGTGACGGCCTCGGTGAGCTCGGCGATCGTGGCGAACGGAGTGTCCCGGCCCTCGTACCGGGGGCGGGGCTGTCGCACCAGGTGATCGCCGACGGCGACGAGCGCATCCCTCGCGAGCACATTCCCGAGGTCCAGGAAGGTCCTGATCCGGGACGTGGTGCGCACCGTGGGCGCGCCCTGCAGGCTGACCAGATCCTGGTCGAGGATGTCCGCAGCGCGCAGGCTCCACCGCAGCAGAGCAGTGTCACGGCGACGCGACTGCCCGGTCCCCAGATGGATCCTCAGGTCGATGCCGCCTCTGCCGGAGCCGTGAGAGGAGCGGCCCCTGTCCCGGTGCTTCTGCTCGGGTGCCGCCACGACCTCCTGCGCGAAGACGCCCGGCACGGGGAAGCCGAGGAGCCGCGCAGCGGTGAGCCCCATCGCGAACACCGCGGGGTCACGGCGACAGAGCGCGGCGACGATCTCCCGTTCGGACAGGACTCGATCGCCGCGCACCCAGAGTCCACGTGACAGGGACGTGAGATCGTGAGCACGCAACCTTCCCCGCGCCACTCCGGCACGACGAGCCTCCTGCGTGCTGAAGACAGCAGACGAGAGCTCGTCCGGGAGAGGAGTCGGTGCGGTCGGCATCGCTACAGCATCCACGGACCGACGCACGATCCTTCGCTCGTTCCACAACGACCTGGTCGCAGCCGCATCGACGCATCCTCCCCAGGTATAGCCCGAGGGCGAGCGAGCTGCGGCACGGGGCGCGCGGCGTGGCCGGGAACGCTCTCGGGCAACCACCCGATGCTGCGCTCGGCACCCCTCGAGCTGCGCCAGGGATGCCGTACGTCGCAGTCGGCCACCGCGTCACGCACCGACGGCTGCGCTCGGCACCGTATGGAGCACCTGAGCGGTGCCGTACGCAGCAGTCGCCGTCCCTCGGGCGCCCCGGCCCGTGCCACCCGGCTCAGCCGGCGGAGGCGGTGCCGACGCGAGCGCCCTCGGGCACCTTGCCGCCCTCTTCGCCGAGCACCGCGTCACCGATCACGGTGACATCGACCCCGAAGGTCCAGTCCCCCTGCACGTCAAGACTGACGGCCTCCTTCAGCGAAGGCACTCCGTCGGGGAAGCGCGGCTCGAAGTCCTGGATGAGCTTGTAGGAGCCGCTGTGCAGCGAGACCTCGGGCAGCGCGTCGATCTGCTGCACGAGGGCTGCGCGCTCGTCGAGGGCGTAGGCGTCCGAGCGCACCAGCAGCAGATCGCTGGTGGCCTTGACCGGCAGGAAGCGGTCGCGACCCACCACGATCGCGCTCGCCCCGTCGAACACCTCGATCGCGGCGCCCATGGCGGACTCGATCTGGTAGACGGGGGTGCTGGTCTTGTCCGCGGGGTCGACGGTCTTCTCGTTGCGGATCAGCGGCAGGCCCATGATGCCGCCGCGCTCCTCGAGCACCGCGGCCATCTTCTCGAGGTCGAACCAGAGGTTGTTGGTGTGGAAGAACGGGTGGCGGTGCTCGTCGGTGAAGTAGTCCATCTCCTCGGCCGGGGTCTGCGCGGTGTCGCGCAGGATGAGCCGGCCGTCGGACCTGCGCACCGCGAGGTGACCGCCCTTGCGATCTGCAGGAGTGCGGCGGCACAGCTCGGCGGCGTAGGGGGCGCCGGAGGCTGCGAACCAGGAGGCGATCACGGGGCTGGGGACGGTGCCGAGGTTGTCCGAGTTGGAGACCGAGGCGTACTTGAAGCCGGCCTCCAGCAGCTGCTTCAGCAGGCCGGAGGTCTGCAGGGCGGTAAAGATGTCGCCGTGGCCGGGCGGGCACCATTCGAGGTCCGGCTCCGCCTCCCAGTCGACGGGGGTGAGGTCGTCGGTGCGGAGCTTGGGCTCCTTGTTCTGCAAGAAATCCAGCGGCAGATCGCCGACGGGCAGGTCGGGGTACTTCGCGAGCACCTCGAGAGTGTCCTCGCGGGTGCGGAAGGAGTTCATGAAGATCAGCGGCAGGCGGGAACCGGTGCCGCGACGGGCGGCGAGGACCTGTTCGACGATGATGTCCAGGAAGCTCTTGCCATCTCGCACCGGCAGCAGCGACTTGGCCTGATCCAGGCCCATCGAGGTGCCGAGACCGCCGTTGAGATTGATGATCGCGAGCTGGTCGAAGACCTGCTTGGCATGGCCGGGGTCGATCGAGACGTCCTCGAGCAGCGGCGGATCGAGGTAGGGCTCGATCGTCTCCTCGGAGATCGTGCCGGTCACTCCCTCCTCGAGCTGTCCGTAGTAGTGGGAGAAGACGTCGATCGCGGTCTGCGCGACACCGGCGTCCGCCATCTTCTGCTGCGCTGCGGCAAGTCCTTCAATGCTCATGGGACCAGCGTATCGGGACGGACGGCCCGCCTGCCCCGTCCGCCCCGATCACCTGGTGCCTCAGCCTCCGAGCTCGAGCCGCGGCCAGTGGGCCAGGGCGGCCAGCACAGACCGGTCGTGGGTGGCGAGCACCACGGCCGACGCCGTCTCCTCGAGCGCCGCCAGCAGATTGTCGACGCCGCTGATCCCCAGATGGTTGGTGGGCTCATCCAGCAGCATCAGATCCGGTCGCTGGGAGAACAGAGCGGTCAGATCGCGCCGCCGCCGCTCCCCCGGGCTGCCCCGATGGTCGGCTGTGGGCTGCCCGTCCTCCTGCTCCAGCAGACCGAGCCGCGCTCTGCCCAGGCGGCGCACGGTTCCGGTCGACGGGCTCAGCTCTCCGGCCAGCACGCGCAGCAGCGTCGTCTTCCCGGCGCCGTTCGGCCCGACCACGAGCAGGCGGTCACCGCCCTCGAGACGCACAGAGGTCTCGACCAGTCGCGCTCGCTCCCCGGGGCCGCGGTCCACGCGCACCTGCTCGGCCCGCAGCAGCGGAGCCCCGGCACGGGTGTCGGACAGCGGGAGCGGGAGCCGAGGCGGAGGCGGAGGGACCTCGAGCCGATGCTGCTGAAGCTGCTCGATCCTCTCGTTCATCGCGCGCACCACGCCGGGGGCACGGCTCTGCCGCTGGTGCCGTCCGGTGCCCTTGTCGGGTCGCCATCCGGTGGAGAGGCGGGAGCGCGCCGCTTCGGCTTGGGAGAGGCGGCGCTGGTGCTCCTGCTGCTGCGCCCGATGCGCGTCCTCCCAGGCGGCGCGGTGCCGCCGTCTGGTCTGCTCCCACTGCTCCAGCCCGCCGCTGATCAGCAGGGGACTGCCGTCGCTGGTGGGGTCGAGATCGAGGACGCCGGTGGCGACCTCGGCGAGCAGCGTCCGGTCGTGGGAGACGATCGCGGCCGCACCGGTGTGCTCCCGCAGGGCACGGGTGAGGTGGGCGAGACCTCGGGTATCGAGGTGGTTCGTCGGCTCGTCGAGCAGGAGCAGCTCGTCCCGGGCGGCGATCACCCCGGCGAGCCGGACCCGGTAGCGCTGGCCCACGGACATCGTCGCGAGCCGACGCTCACGGTCGGTGAGCGCGCCGACCTCCTTGAGCGCCACCTCGAGCCGTCGCGGGCCGTCCCAGGCATCGAGCGCGGTGGCGGCAGCGAGAGCGTCGTCGTAGCGCTGCGCTGCGGCGCTGCCGGTGCCCTCACCGAGCGCCGCGGCGGCTTCGTCGAGGTCGCGAAGCACCCCGAGCGGGCGGGCCAGCAGCTCGTCGAGCAATGACCCGATGGTGCGGGCGTCGTCCTCCTGGACCGTGAGCTCCTGGCGCACGACGCCGAGCCCGCCGTGGCGTTCGATGGTGCCGGCATCGGGTTCGAGCTCGCCGCTGAGCGCCTCGAGGAGGGTGGTCTTGCCCCGTCCGTTCTCGCCGACCACGGCGAGTCGGTCGCCCGGGGCGAGGGTGAGGTCCACGCCGCGCAGGAGCACACGGCCGCCACGGGCGAGCTGGAGATCGCGGGCCCGCAGGTGCGCGGTGGCAGTGGTGCTGGTGCTGGTGCTGGTGCTGGTGCTGTCAGTGTGGTGCGAGGTCATGTCGTGCCTTCCGGTGAGCGGTCACCGGGCATGGCGGAGCGCCGCCCGGGAAGTTTCCGGACAGCGGCGCGAGATGAGGTGCTGGGGCGCCGCCGTCAGCGGCGGGCGCGGGGGCGCAGCGCGATGGTCGCGAAGCACAGGCAGGTGATCGACATGGGCCCACCGTAGGGCGCGGCCGACGGACGGTCGAGCGAATATCTGCGCGGGCAGCTCCCTCGGCGCGAGCGCCGCCCCGACTCCCCTAGAATCGACTGCTATGAGCACAGTCCTGTCCGCGGTCGCCTGGCCGTATGCCAACGGTCCCCGCCATATCGGCCATGTCGCCGGCTTCGGCGTCCCCTCCGACGTCTTCTCCCGCTACATGCGCATGGCCGGGAACGATGTGCTCATGGTCTCCGGCACCGATGAGCACGGCACCCCGATCCTGGTCGCCGCCGACGCCGAGGGCATCTCCGCCCGCGAGCTCGCCGACCGCAACAACCGGCTCATCGTCGAGGATCTGGTCGCGCTGGGACTGTCCTACGACCTGTTCACCCGCACCACCACCCGCAACCACCACCAGGTGGTGCAGGACATGTTCGTCACCGTGCGGGACAACGGCTACATGGTGGAGCGCACGACCTCCGGGGCGATCTCCCCGTCGACCGGTCGCACCCTGCCCGACCGCTACATCGAGGGCACCTGCCCGATCTGCGGGGCCGGCGGCGCCCGCGGCGATCAGTGCGACAGCTGCGGCAATCAGCTCGACCCCACGGATCTGATCGACCCGGTCTCGCGCATCAACGGCGAGAGGCCGGAGTTCATCGAGACCTCACACTGGTTCCTGGATCTGCCGGCCCTGGCCGGGGAGCTGGGTCGCTGGCTCGATGAACGGGAGGCGACCGGGCTCTGGCGTCCCAACGTGATCCGCTTCAGCCAGAACATCCTCGAGGACATCAAGCCCCGCGCGATGTCCCGCGACATCGACTGGGGCATCCCGGTGCCGGGCTGGGAGGACCAGCCGAACAAGCGCCTGTACGTCTGGTTCGATGCGGTGATCGGCTATCTCTCCGCCTCCATCGAGTGGGCGCGCCGCTCCGGTGATCCGGAGGCGTGGCGGAAGTGGTGGAACGATCCGGAGACGCTCGCCTACTACTTCATGGGCAAGGACAACATCGTCTTCCACTCGCAGATCTGGCCGGCGGAGATGATCGCCCAGAACGGTCAGGGCGACAAGGGCGGCGAGCCCGGCCGCTTCGGCGAGCTGAAGCTGCCCACCGAGGTGGTCTCCAGCGAATTCCTCACCATGGAGGGCAAGAAGTTCTCCTCCTCCAAGGGGGTGGTCATCTACGTGCGCGATGTGCTCGAGCGCTATCAGCCCGATGCGCTGCGCTACTTCATCTCCGCTGCCGGGCCCGAGAACCAGGATGCCGATTTCACCTGGACCGACTTCGTCTCCCGCACCAACAACGAGCTGGTCGCCGGCTGGGGCAACCTGGTCAACCGCACCGCCGCGATGATCGCCAAGAACGTCGGGGAGATCCCGGCGGCGGGCGAGCTCGAGGAGATCGACACCGCGCTGCTGGACCAGATCCGCGAGGGCTTCAGCACCGTCGGCGGCCTCATCGAGGCGCATCGCCAGCGGGCCGCGATCGCCGAGATCATGCGCCTGGTGGGCGAGGCGAACGCCTACGTCTCCCGCACCGAGCCCTTCAAGATGAAGGCCGAGGAGCAGCGTCCGCGCCTGCTCACCGTGCTCCACGTGCTCGCGCAAGCCGTCACCGACCTGAACACGATGATGGCGCCGTTCCTGCCGCATTCGGCGAACGAGGTGGAGAAGGCGCTGGGCGGGGACCGTCCGATCGCGCCGATGCCGCAGATCGTGGAGGTCGAGGACCTCGACGGAGGCCCCGGCTACCCGATCATCACCGGTGACTACACCGCCGTCCCGGCCTGGGCGCACCATCCGGTGGGCGTGGGCCAGAGCGTCACGAAGCCCACCGGCATCTTCGTCAAGCTCGACCCGACGATCGTCGAGCAGGAGCTCGAGCGCCTGGAGGCCGAGGTCGCCGAGGGCTGAGATCCGTGCCTTCCACGCCCCAGTAGTAACACTTTCCCTCGGAAGTGTTACTAGAACTCAGACCATGAGCACAGTTCCGTCCCCCCTTCCCGTGCCGCCCGTCGGGCACCGTGCGGGACGATGGACCGTCCCCGATGACGGCCTGGCCTCCCGCTCGGCGCGTGCCCGGGGCTCCGGACCGTACTCCGCGACGCTCCCGACGGGTCTGGCAGCACCCGGGGGTCCTCTCCCTCCTGGACGCCTACGCTGCCGAGGTGCGACGCGCCGGCTGACCGCCCGGCCGGTCCTCGCCCGCCGGGACGGGCGAGGGGATACGGTGGCCGCCCGAGTACGTCGGCAAGGAGGCGGTCCCGTCATGACACCATCCGCAGCTCGATCCAGCGTGGATCCCGCACCCACCCAGCGCCTGAACGCGAAGGTCGTCGGGATCTCGATCGCCGCCGCCGTCGGCGGCTTCCTGTTCGGCTTCGACACCTCGGTGATCAACGGCGCCGTCAGCGCCCTGTCCGAGGAGTTCGCTCTCGGGGCCGGGCTCACCGGCTTCGCCGTCTCCTCGGCCCTGCTCGGCTGCGCCATCGGCGCCTGGTTCGCCGGTGCCCTCTCCAACCGCTTCGGCCGTATCCCGGTGATGGTGATCGCCGCGATCCTGTTCTTCCTCTCCGCGCTCGGCTCCGGCCTCGCCTTCGGGGTCGGGGACCTCATCGCGTGGCGTGTCATCGGCGGTCTGGGTGTCGGCGCCGCGAGCGTCATCGCCCCCGCCTACATCGCGGAGGTCGCCCCGGCGAAGTTCCGTGGCCGCCTGGGCTCCCTGCAGCAGTTGGCGATCGTGCTCGGCATCTTCGTGGCACTGCTGTCCAACGCGCTGATCGCGAACTCGGCCGGCGGCTCCTCGGAGACGTTCTGGTTCGGGGTCGCCGCCTGGCGCTGGATGTTCCTCATCGAGGCGGTGCCCGCCGCGGCCTACGGGATCATGGCCCTGTTCCTCCCGGAGTCACCGCGCTACCTGATCCGCAAGAACCAGCTGGATCGCGCCTCGAAGGTGCTCTACGACTACACGGGAGAGCCCGACGTCAACCTCAAGATCCAGCAGATCCGCACCACCCTCGAGCGGGAGGACTCCGAGAGCCTGCGGGACCTGCTGGGTGAGCGCTTCGGCCTCAAACCCATCGTCTGGCTGGGGATCCTGCTGTCGCTGTTCCAGCAGCTGGTGGGGATCAACGTCATCTTCTACTACTCGACCACGCTGTGGCAGTCCGTCGGCTTCGACGAGTCCCAGGCGCTGCTGACCTCCACGATCACCTCGGTCATGAACATCGTCGCGACGGTCATCGCGATCCTGCTGGTGGACCGGGTGGGCCGCCGGGTCATGCTGCTGGTGGGCTCGACCGGGATGACGATCTCGCTGGGCCTGATGGCGCTCGCCTTCTCCTTCGGCGAGGTCACCGCCGGTTCCGATGCCGTCTCGCTCCCCGACCCCTGGTCCACCATCGCCCTGATCAGTGCGAACGCCTTCGTGATGTTCTTCGGCGCCACCTGGGGCCCGCTGGTGTGGGTGCTGCTGGGCGAGATCTTCCCCAACCGGATCCGTGCCTCGGCTCTCGCGGTCGCAGCGGCCGCGCAGTGGGCGGCCAACTGGGTCGTCTCGGCCACCTTCCCCACCCTGTCGAACATCGGACTCACCTTCGCCTACGGCCTCTATGCGGCCTTCGCGCTGCTGAGCCTGATCTTCGTGTATCTGTGGGTGCCCGAGACCAAGGACCGGGAGCTGGAGGACATGGATTCCCTCGAGCTGGGAAGGGGCCGCCGGGACGGCTGAGACTCAGCCCTCGAGCGTGGCGCGCGCCGCCGCGGCGATGTGCGCGGCGTCGATCCCGGCCCAGTCCAGCAGCTGCTCGGTGGTGCCGGAGCCGGGCACCCCGTCGACGGCGAGATGCCGCAGGTGCAGGTCGGTGACCGGCTGGGAGGCCAGCGCCGCGAGCACCGCCGCCCCCAGACCGCCCTCGGCGTGGTGGTCCTCGGCCACCACGACCCGTCCATCGGTGGCGGCGGCGGCCTCGCGGATGCCTTCGCCGTCGACCGGCTTGATCGAGTAGGCATCGATCACGCGGGCGCGCACGCCCTCCTTGGCCAGGGTGTCCGCCGCGGCGAGCGCCTCGTGGAGGGTCACGCCGGCGCCGATGAGGGTGACGGCGTCGTCCTCGGAGCTGCGCAGGGTCTTCGACCCGCCGACGGGGAAGGATTCCTCGGGTCCGTAGAGGACGGGGTACGCCCCCCGGGTGGTGCGCAGATAGCTCACCCCGGAGAGGTCGGCCATCGCCGCCACCAGCGCCGCGGTGGAGGTCGCGTCGCTGGGGTAGAGCACGGTCGAGCCCTGGGTGGCGGCGATCATCGCGAGGTCCTCGAGGCCCATCTGGGAGGGCCCGTCGGCGCCGATCTCGACGCCGGCGTGGGAGCCGACCAGGCGCAGGTCGACCCGGGAGACCGGGGCCATGCGGATGAAGTCCGCGGCGCGGGTGAGGAAGGCTGCGAAGGTGGAGGCGTAGGCGAGGTATCCGCGGGTGGACAGGCCGGTGGCGGCGGCGACCATCTGCTGCTCGGCGATGAACATCTCGAAGAAGCGCTCTGGATGCTTCTCGACGAAGTCCGCGACGCCGGTGGAGTTCGAGACCTCGCCGTCCAGGGCGACCACCCGGGGGTCGACCTCCGCGAGCGCGGTGAGCGCCGGACCGTAGGCCTTCCGGGTCGCGACCTCCTCCCCGAGCTCGAAGGCGGGCAGGTGGACCTCACCTCGCGGGATGCTCGCGGACGGCTCGCTCGCGGGCGGCTGCGGTCCCCTCACCTGCAGGGACCGCCGACCGCCGAGCGCGTCGACGGCCTCCTGGGCCTTGTCTTCGGGCATCGGCTTGCCGTGCCAGTCCTGCTCATCCTCGACGCCGGGGATGCCCTTGCCCTTGAGCGTGCGGGCAAGGATCACCAGGGGCCGGTCCAGCTCGCCGTCGGCGAGCGCGAGGGCGTCGTCGATCGCCGCGATGTCGTGGCCGTCTATGATCACGGCTCGGGCACCGAAGGCCTCGACCCGGGCGGCGTAGGTGTCCAGGTCCCAGCCGAGCGCGGTCTCGCCCCGCTGGCCCAGTCGGTTCACATCCACGAGGGTGACCAGGTTCGTCAGCTGGTAGTGGGAGGCGGTGGCGAGGGCCTCCCACATGGAGCCCTCGGCGAGCTCGCTGTCCCCGGCCAGGACCCAGACGCGGTACGGGGACTGCTCCAGGTACTTGCCGGCCAGCGCGATGCCGACCCCATCGGGCAGCCCCTGGCCGAGCGAGCCGGTGGCGACGTCCACCCAGGGCAGCACCGGGGTGGGGTGGCCCTCGAGACGCTGGTCGAAGCGTCGGTAGCCCTCCATCAGCTCCTGCTCGGAGACCACGCCGACGGCGCGGTAGACGGAGTACAGCAGCGGTGAGGCGTGACCCTTGGAGAAGATCAGGTGGTCGTTGCCGGGGGCGTCCGGCGCCTCCCAGTCGTAGCGCAGGTGGCGCGACATCAGCGCGGCCAGCAGGTCAGCGGCGGAGAGGCTGGAGGTGGGGTGGCCGGAGCCCGCGCTCGTCGAGGAGCGGATCGAATCGGCCCGCAGCTGGGCTGCGAGCTCGGAGACCTTGTCGAGGTCGAGGCCATCGTGCATGGACGTGGTCATCATGACTCCTTCCGTGGGGATCATGCCTGATCCTCCCACCGTAGGAGCCTGCTGTCGTCACCGGCAATGATCCGCGACCATCCGGTCGACAGGTTCAGAGATCGTAGACGCGCAGCGCCACCGCATGCTCGCTCCCGGCGGCTTCTCCCCCGGACCGCAGGATCTCGGGGATGAACTCCTCGGGCAGCGGGTGGCCCTCGACGTGGGCGAGATACGCCTCGTGCGCCTGCAGCGATCGGACCGCTGCCTGCACCTGTGCGGCGTCGACCCGCTTCGCGTGCGTCGGCTCCGGATGCCCGGCCACCAGCAGTGCGCGGGCGCGCCACGGGGCCAGGCCCTCGTCCTCGGCCAGCTCGCGGAACACCCAGGGGTTGGCCGCATCACGGGCGGCGTCGACCGCGGCCAGTCCCGCCACCCGGTGGTCGGCCTGGTTGAGCCCGCCGTAGGCCTCGACCTCGAAGTTCGCGGTCAGCACCAGGTCGGGACGCACCTGGCGCATCACCCGGGCGATGTCGCGTCGCAGCGCGAGCCCGCCCTCGAGCATCCCGTCGGGATGCTCCAGGTACCGCAGCTCGGAGACACCGACGATCTCGCAGGCACGTCGCTGCTCCTGCTCCCGCAGCGGTCCCACGACCGCCGGGTCCTGCGCCATCCCTGCCTCGCCGCGGGTCAGCAGCAGGTAGCTCACCTCGACCCCGGCGCCGGTCCACGCGGCGACGGCGGCCGAGGTCCCGTACTCCATGTCGTCGGGATGGGCGACGATGCACAGCACCCGTCGGATCCCGTCCTCGGGCAGGGGCGGCAGGGGTGAGGGGCTCATGGTCTCCACCCTAGGCGGGGACGCCCTGGCGTGCGAGGTCCCTGTGCAGACGGCTGACCGCCGCGCGGCCGGCTCGGTTGGCGCCGATGGTGGAGGCGCTGGGTCCGTAGCCGAGCAGGTGGATGCGCGGATCCTCGGCGACGGCGGTCCCGTCCATGGTGATGCCGCCGCGGGCGTTGTGCAGCCTGAGCGGGCGCAGGTGCCGCAGCTCGTGGCGGAATCCCGTGGCCCACAGCAGCACGTCCAGCGGCAGCTGCTCGCCGCTGACCTCGCGCACGCCCGTCGGCGTGATCGCGGTGAACATCGGCCGACGGTCCAGGAGACCGCGGCGCTGCGCCCGCCGCAGCTCGGGAGTCCACGCCAGGCCGGTCGCGGAGACCACGCTGCGCACCGGCAGCCCCTGCTGAACGCGCTGCGTCACCCCGGCGATCACCTCGCGCCCGACCTCCTCGGAGAAGGGCCGCTCGGCGAAGACCGGCTCGCGGCGGGTGAACCAGAAGGCCTGGGCGACCTCAGCGATCTCCAGCAGGTGGCCGAGTGCGCTGATGCCGCCACCGATGATCCCTACCCGCCTCCCGGCGAAGTCCTCGGCGCGGCCGTACTCGGCGGTGTGCAGCTGGAGCCCGCGGAAATCCGCGGCTCCGGGATGGGCGGGGACGAACGGCCGGGTCCAGGTGCCGGTCGCATTCAGCACCGCGCGGGTGCGCAGCGGTGCGCGCCGCCGCCCTTCCGGGCCGCTCGAGTGCACCAGCAGCGGCCGCGCATCGTCGGCGGCGGCGCCGCCGGCGACAGGGTCGTCCTCGACCGAGGTCACCCGGACGGGCCGCTCGATCGGCACCTCGAAGCGCCGCTCGAAGTCGGCGAAGTAGTCGGGCACGACGCGATGGGCGGGCAGCTCGTCCGCCGCCTCGACCGGGGGCATCCCGGGCAGTTCGTGGATGCCGTTGACGGTCGCCATGGTGAGGCTCTCCCAGCGGTGGCGCCAGGCGCCTCCCGGCTGGTCCTCGGCATCGAGGATCACAGCGCGCAGCCCGCCTCGCCGCTGCAGGTGGTAGGCGGCCGAGAGCCCGGCCTGGCCGGCACCGATCACCACCACGTCCACGTTCCGCACCTCGGTCTCCATACCGGGCACAACGCCGGGCGGCGCCGGATGTTCCGCACTGCGTCCCGTCTCACGCCCTCGCGGTGACCCGTCCAGCTGCCGTGCCTGCCGTGGCCAGCGCCCGCTCGAGATCGGCCCAGAGGTCCTCGAGATCCTCCAGGCCCACGCTGAGCCGCAGCGTGCCCGGTCGCACCCCGCACGCCTCCCGCTGCGCATCGGTGAGGTGGCAGTGGGTGGTCGTTCCCGGGTGGCAGACCAGCGAGCGGGCGTCGCCGATGTTCACCGCGATGGTCCACAGCGCCAGGGCATCGCAGAACGCGGCCGCGGCGGCCTCTCCCCCGGCCAGCTCGAGGGAGAACACCCCGGAGGTGCCGCGAGGGAAGTCACGGTCCGCGAGCACTGCGTCCGGGCGCCCGGGGATGGTGGGATGCTCGACCCGGGTCACCCCGGGCAGTCCGTGCAGCCGTGCCGCCAGCGCGGCGGCGTCGACACTGACCTTGCCCATCCGCAGGTCGAGCGTCTCCATGCCGACCAGGATCTGCTGGGCGCTCGCGGCAGGCAGCGTGGCACCGAAATCGGTGACGTACTTGGCGCGGGCGAAGGCCAGCAGGCCCGAGCCGCCGCGATCGTGCTCCTGCGCGAAGGTGACGCCGAAGCGCCGGTTGGGCTCGGTCAGCTGCGGCCAGCGCTGCGGACATCGCCGCGGATCGAACCGCCCGGTGTCCACGATCAGCCCGGCGATGGTGGTGCCGTGCCCGCACAGATACTTGGTCGCGGAGTGGACCACCACATCGGCGCCGTGCTCGCCGGGCCGGTAGAGGGCGGGGCTGGCCAGGGTGGAGTCGACGACGACGGGCACATCGCGGGCGTGGGCGATCGCGCTGAGCGCGGGCAGGTCCACCAGCTGCGCACCCGGATTGGCGATCGATTCCACCAGCGCCGCGCGGGTCTCCTCGGTGAACGCGGACTCCCAGGCCTCGAGGTCCCAGGGGTCGGCGACGGTGCAGCGCACCCCGACATCCGCGAGGGTGTCCTCGAGCAGCTCGGTGCTGCCGCCGTAGAGCCGGGAGGAGGCGACCACGTGCCCGCCCGGGGCGGTCAGCGCATACAGGGCGATGGTGGTCGCCGCCTGCCCGGAGGCGACCGCGATCGCCCCGATCCCCCCTTCGAGGGCGGTGATGCGCTCTTCCAGCACCGCCGTGGTGGGGTTGCCGGAACGGGAGTAGGCGAAGCCGGTCCCGCGCCGCTGGAACAGTGCCTTCAGCGCGGCGTGGGTGGGCTGGGCGTAGGCGCTGGCGGTGGGGATGGGCGGGGTGAGCGCCCGGTGCCCGTCGGCGGCGGCCTCCCACCCTGC
>JAKDUN010000043.1 GCA_030457675.1 Brachybacterium sp.
GCTCCCGACGGCCACGGGGCGGAGGACCCGCCGCAGCTGCCCGCCGATCTCGGCTGGCTCCCGAAGGATCTCGCCGAGCTCGACGCCGAGCGTCCGCCCCGTCTCACCCCTGGCCGCCTCGTCGCCGGCCTGTTCTCCGCCGCGCTGGTGATCGTGCTGCTCGCCTGGGCGCTGCCCTGGGCGACCGGGACGGACTGGGACGAGATCGCGGGCACGCTGGCGGCCCTGCCCACCTGGGCGGTGCCCGCGATGGTGCTGCTCGGTGCGGGCGCACTGCTGCTGGAGGCGGTGACGGTGCGCGCTGCTCTGCCGGGGGCCCGCTGGTCGGGGGTGCTGCTGGCGCATCCCGCCTCCGCGGCGACCACCCTCGCCGTGCCAGGAGGAACCGTGATCGGGCTGGGTCTGATGGGCTGGATCCTGCGCCGCTCCGGGCTGGTGCTGCCGGTCATCCTCACCGGCATCGTCGCCGCCTCCCTGGTGGAGATGGCGCTCACCTCCGTGCTGATCCCGCTGCTGGGCCTGGCCGCCTACGCGCTGAGCCCGGTGCTGACCCCGGCCGAGATCACGCTGCCCGGTGCGCTGTGGGCGGCGCTGCTGGCCGTGCTCGGGGCCGTGCTCGCCCTGGCCCTGACGCTCGTGATGCTGCGCCGCAGCGTGCTGACCGCGCTGCTGGGTCAGCTCGGTGAGATGATCCCGGACCATCTCTCCCGCCTGATCCTCACCCAGCGCGACGTGCTGGTGGAGATGCTCCGACGTCGCTGGCTGCCGCTGCTGGGCCCGACGCTCGGTGCTCGGGTGCTGCAGTGGGCCGCGCTGGTGCTCGCGATCGAGGCGATCGGCGCCGAGGTGCCGCTGCTGCTGACGGTGGCGATCTTCGCTCTCGGGCGGGTGCTGTCCCTGGTGCCGCTGACGCCCGGCGGCGCCGGGGTCACGGAGACCGTCGGCGCGGCGGCTCTGGTGGCCCTGGGGGTCGCGGCGGCGGATGCCGCGGCAGCGATGCTCCTGCTGCTGGTGACGATGCTGCTGGTCCCGCTGCTGGCCGGGGCGCTCACGACGGCGATGGCGCTCGCTCTCACCCCGGATCGGCGGGAGGCGGACTGAGCCCGGCGACCCGCTCTCCGCAGGCCCGTCAGTCGACCTCGTCGTAGTCCGGGGTGGCGATGCCGAGCGTGTGCGAGGGGTGGGTGAGGAAGCCGTCCTCGCTGCCGGGCAGCAGGGGGAATCCGCCGATGCTGGCGCCCTGCTCGGTGCCGACGAAGGCGGCGACGTCCGCCACGTGCAGATGTGCCTCGTCCCCCCGGCCCAGGAACCCGGCGCCGCCATACCCTCCCAGTCGCCGACCGGTGCTGCGTTCGGTGGCGACCGCGATCGCGTCCAGACGTCGGGCGCTCGCCCGCAGCCCGCTCGCGATGCGACCCAGCTCGGGATACTCCTCCACCGTCCAGTGCTCGTGGATCTCCTCGCCCAGCAGACGGATCCCGTCATCCTGCGCGCCGGAGAGATCCACGATGGCGTTGGCCAGGCGCAGCCGCAGGATCGTGAGTTGATCGGCGGCACGCCGCAGCGCCTTTGACTGTCCCCGCATCGAGCGCGGATCAGCGGTCATCGGCCAGCTCCTCCCCGGACGGGACCGGTACGGGCCTGCCGAGGTCCTCGGCATGGTCGGACGCCCCCATGATAGGCGCCCCGGGGAAGGACGTCTCCAGCCAGTCGTCGAGGATCCCGATCGCCCGGGCCCGGGCATCGGCGTCGGAGAGGAACACGTCATGGCGGGCGCCGGGGACCGCTTCGATCCGTGCCCGAGGGCTCAGCGCGGCCGCCGCCGTGGCGAGGGACCGCACGTCCAGCACCGAGTCCGAGCGGCGCATCTCCTCGCTGAACCGCGCACCGATCCTGGTGCGGTCCGAGTGCAGCACCAGCACGGGGATCGCGAGGGGGCCGGCGGCCGCCAGGCGTCGCTGCCCGTCGATGATCGCGTGGAGGGTGGCTGCCGGGAACGGATGACCTCCCGGCGGCTTCAGGGCGAGGTCGTAGTCATAGGCGCCACCGAAGTCCCGGTGGCTGGCGCGGGCGACGTGGTCGCTGCCGGTGCGGAGGATCGGCCGCTGCCCCCAGCGCTTGGCCAGCATCCGCACGGGCGCCTCGGCGAGGGCGCGGGTGACCGGCCCCAGATGCATCTCGATCCAGGGGGAGTTCAAGGCGAGGCCCCGTACCGTGCCCGGGTTCCGCTGTGCCCACAGCGCCGCGGTGAGGCCGCCGGTGGAATGCGCGAGCAGCACCGGCGGCCGCTCGCGGCCGATGATCCGCAGTGAGGCGCCGAGCTCCGCGTCGTAGCGGTTCAGGTGGTCGATCTCGGTGGCGGTCTGGCCCGGGAGCAGGCTGCGGCCGTGCTTGCGCAGATCCAGTCCCCACACGTCATGGCCCCGGCGGCCCAGGTGCTCCATCAGGCCGCGGTCCAGGACGTAGTCGGACCAGCCGTGCATCAGCAGGATCGGGGGGCGCTCAGCATCCGTCGCCGCGTCTGTTGTCGTCGCACTCGTCGCTTCGCGGTGGATGAGGGTGGCGACCAGAGGGCCCTCGTCGTCGGCTCCGAGGTCGATCCGATGCGTCTCGTACCCCTGCCCCAGGAGCGAATCTGTGCTCACACGTCCTGGGAGCTGTCCCGCAGCAGCTCGACGACCTCGTCCCTGCGGTACCGGCGGTGGCCGCCGAGGGTGCGCATGTAGGTCAGCTTGCCTGCCTGAGCCCAGCGGGTGACCGTCTTCGGATCGACGTGGAACATCTTCGCGACTTCAGCCGGCGTCAGCAGCTCGGTGGCGTCCTCATCGCCCGCGGAAGGGTTCTCCGTGGTTGAGTTCATGGGGCGTGCGACCTTTCACTGCGGGACTCGGGGCGCTGCCGCGCCTGCTCGGCGGGATCTCATCCCGGCACCCGCCATAGACTAATCGGTAGGTTCGACGTACTGGTAAACAAACACCCCGCATCCGGCCAGGATCCCACGATCCGGTCACCTCGGCGGCCTCCTGGCCCACCGAAAGCCCTCAGAGGGATGTCCGGCACGTCTCACGCCTCGAGGTTCGCCGGACCGTAGGGCGCTCATGTACCCTGAGCTCACGAAACTAATGCCATATTCCGGGTCGACAAGAACGCCCGGCAGCCGACGCACAGGGGGTCAGATCCATGGGTCGCGGCCGACAGAAAGCCAAGCACACCAAGGTGGCACGGGACCTCAAGTACTACAGCCCGCCGACGGACCTCACGGCATTGCAGCGCGAACTGCAGTCCCAGCGGGGCGAGGCCTCCAGCGCCGACGGAGACGACCGGGCCGAGGACAGCGACGATTGGGCCGACGAGGACGCACCGTCCGCTCGACGCCGCTGACGACACCGGCACTCGCCGGAGCGCACCGTGACACAGCACGAGGGCCGACCTCATGGTCGGCCCTCGTGCTGAGTCACGGTCGATGCCGCTGACCGATTCCGGGCTCAGGCCCAGCCCGCGTGCTGACCGGCCATCAGCACGGAGCCGCCATCGACGCCCTTGGAGCCGGCGACGACGTGCTCGAGCGCCGCGCCCGGCTCGGGCAGCGAGTCCTCGGCCACCACCTCGCCGATCACCCGGGCCCCGAGGCCTCGCTCCGAGAGCACCGCGAGCGTCGCGTCCGCCGTGTCGGCCTCGACCAGCGCGACCATGCCGATACCCATGTTCAGGGTGCCCTCGAGATCCAGCTGCGGCACCGAACCCCAGCCGGCCACCCGAGAGAACACCGCACCAGGCTCCCAGCGGGAGCGATCGATCCGGGCGGCGAGTCCGCGCGGCATCACCCGTGCGAGGTTCGCGGCCAGCCCGCCGCCGGTGACATGGCTCAGCGCATGGACGGCGCCGGTGGTGCGGGCATCCCGCAGCACGGCCAGCAGGTCCGCGGTGTAGATCCGGGTCGGCTCGAGCAGCTCTTCACCGAGCGTGCGACCGAAGTCCTCCACCCGGGCGCCCAGGGAGAGGCCAGCGGCGGAGATCACGGCGCGCACCAGGGAGTAGCCGTTGGAGTGGAGGCCGGAGGCGTCCATCCCGATCACCACATCCCCGTGGCGGACCCGCTCGGGGCCCAGCACGTCAGCGGCCTCGACCACGCCCACCGCGGCGCCGGCCACGTCGTAGTCCTCGGGCGCCATCATGCCCGGGTGCTCGGCGGTCTCCCCGCCCACCAGCGCGCAGCCGGCCAGCTGGCAGCCCTCGGCGATGCCGCGCACGATGTCGGCGATCCGTTCCGGCACGACGGTGCCGCAGGCGATGTAGTCGGTCATGGCCAGCGGCTCGGCGCCGACCACGATGATGTCGTCGACCACCATGCCCACCAGGTCGCGGCCGATGGTGTGGTGGACATCCAGTTCACGGGCGATCGCGATCTTGGTGCCCACGCCGTCCGTGGAGGAGGCCAGCAGCGGGCGGTCAAAGGCCTTCAGCGCGCTGACGTCGACCAGGCCGGCGAAGGCGCCGATGCCGCCGAGCACCTGCGGACCGTGGGTCGCGGCGACGGCTTCCTTCATCAGCTCGACGGCACGGTCGCCAGCGGCCGTGTCCACGCCGGAATCGGCGTAGGTGATCCCGGAGGAGCGGGGGTCCTGGGGGCTGGGGTTCGTGTCGTTCATACGTCCTTCTCGGCGAGGGCGGTCTCGGGGGGAGTCTGGATGATGCCCTGGGCCCGGGCGACGGGCTCGGGGAGAGCGACCGGGTATCTCCCGGAGAAGCAGGCGGTGCACAGTGCCTCCTCCGGCTGATCGGTGGCGGCGACCATCCCCTCCTCGGTGATGTAGCCGAGGGAGTCGGCGCCGAGCGAGCGGGCGATCTCCTCGATGCCGAGCCCGTTGGCGATCAGCTCCGCCCGGGAGGCGAAGTCGATGCCGTAGAAGCAGGGCCAGCGCACCGGCGGGGAGGAGATCCGCACGTGGACCTCGGCCGCCCCGGCCTCGCGCAGCATCCGCACCACGGCACGCTGGGTGTTGCCGCGCACGATGGAGTCATCGACCACGACCAGCCGCTTGCCCTCGATCACCTCGCGCAGCGGGTTGAGCTTCAACCGGATGCCGAGCTGACGGATGGTCTGGCTGGGCTGGATGAAGGTGCGGCCCACATAGGCGTTCTTCACCATGCCCTGGCCATAGGGGATTCCGGATTCCTGGGCGTAGCCGATCGCGGCCGGGGTACCGGACTCGGGGGTCGGGATCACCAGATCCGCCTCGACGGGATGTTCCCGAGCGAGCTGACGGCCCATCTCGGTGCGGGCCTCGTTGACGCTGCGCCCGGCGATGCGGGTGTCGGGCCGGGCGAGGTAGGCGTACTCGAAGACGCAGCCCTTGGGCGCAGGCTCCATGACCTGTTCGGAGCGCAGACCCTGCTCGTCGATGATGATCATCTCGCCGGGGGCGACTTCACGTACGAAGCTCGCGCCGCAGATGTCCAGAGCCGCGGTCTCGGAGGCGACCACCCATCCGCGCTCGAGGCGCCCCAGGACCAGCGGACGGATTCCCTGGGCGTCCCGCGCCGCGTACAGAGTGGTCTCCGTCATCAGGGTGAAGCAGTAGGCGCCGTGGAGTCGCGGCATCAGCTCGCGCAGGGCACCCGAGAGGGTTCCCTCGGTGTTCAGCAGTGCGGTGACCAGGGCGGTATCGGTGGTGTTGCCGCGACCGATCTCGCCGGTGCGGGGTCTGCCGTGGCGCTCCTCGATCAGGTCGAGCAGCTCCTCGGTGTTGACCAGGTTGCCGTTGTGCGCCATGGCCACGGTGCCGTCGGGGCGGGGGCCGAGCGCGGGCTGGGCGTTGGACCAGGTGGAGCCGCCGGTGGTCGAGTACCGGGTGTGCCCGATCGCGATATGCCCCTGGAGGGCTTCGAGGGAGGCCTCGTCGAAGACCTGGGAGACCAGGCCCATGTCCTTGTAGACCGTGATCTGGGAGCCGTCGCTGGTCGCGATGCCGGCCGATTCCTGCCCGCGATGCTGCAGGGCGTAGAGACCGTAGTAGGTCAGTTTGGAGACATCCTCGCCGGGGGCGAAGACGCCGAAGACTCCGCAGGCATCCTGCGGACCCTTCTCCCCGGGGAGCAGGTCATGGGAGAGTTTTCCGTCGCCACGTGCCACTGGACCATAGTGCCACAGGCGGATCATGCAACGCGGCGGCGTCCGCAGGGATCATGACGCTCTCCGCGAGGGCCGGCGGTGTCACCCCCGGGGGGAGTCAGCGGCGTCGGTGCTTCTCGCCGCGATGCCTCATCGCGTCCGCCAGTGCGGCGATCGCGGCCAGCGGGAGCCCGACGATCACCGCGGCCACCAGCATGAAGTTCAGCACGCCGCCGAGGTCCCCGAACTCGAGGAAGGGCGCTACCAGCAGCGCCGCCACAGCAGGCACGACGATCGCGACCGCGACCCAGAATCCGAGGGTCGGGGTGCGGCGCCGACGCACGTACAGACTGGTGACCTCGCTCTCAGGCTCGACGTCATCCGTCGTCCGGTCCTCGGTGCCGGAGCCCTCGGGGTTCTCGGGGTTCTCGGGGGTTTCGCGGTTCTCGGTGTCGTTCACAGTGCTCACAGTCCTCCAGCGGCGTCGACCGCCGCGGCGACGATCGCCGGGTCGGTGCAGGTGTCGGGGGCGCCGTCCTCGACCGGGGCGCCGGGTCGCCGACGGGCGGACAGATGGATATCGGCCACCCCGGTGCGGCGCACGAGATCGCCGATGTCGGCGGGGCGCACCCCTGCGCCGGCGCAGATGTCCAGCAGTCCTTCCGCGGCATCGACCATGGCGGCCAGGTCGTCGGCGCCGTCCAGGGCCCGAGCCGCCCCTCCGGAGCTGAGCACCCGGTGGAAGCCGAGGCCGAGCAGGGTCCGCACCGCGTCCTCCCGCTGCGCGCGGCTCGGCAGCGCATCCACCGCGCGGTGGAACGTCAGGGTCACGCCTCGCATCGCAGCGCTGCCGGCGGTCAGTGCACCGTCGCGGACGGCCTCGATCGCGGGCAGGTCGAGCTCACCGGTCCCGGTCAGCGCACCGAGCACCACCCCGGCCGCACCCGCGGCCACGCTCTCCTCGGCCTGCTGGGCCATCAGAGCGATCTCGTCGGCCGTGAAGGCGAACTCCTCGGGGCGGCCCAGGAAATCTCCGTGCTCCGCGCGAGAACGGATCAGTGCGTGCACGTCGAAGTGGGGCTTGGCATCCCGGGCGGCGACCAAGGCGGACGCGCGCGCTGCACAGTCCTGGACCAGCTGGGTGGGCGGGGTGAGCCCGCCCCGGGCGAGGTCCACGCACAGCTCCACCCGGTCGGCGCCGGCGAGCGCGGCAACCTCGAGACCGGCGAGGTCCTCGATGGCGATCTCGACGGCGACGCTCATCGCTCCTCCTGCTCTGTGCCTGACGGCGCTGTGCCTGACTGCGCTGTGCCTGACGGCGCTGTGCCTGACTGCGCTGCGGAGGAGTGCCCGTCGGCCGCCTGGACGCGCGCGGTGCGCGCCATCCGGCGCGGGCCGAGCAGCGGCAGCTGCTCACCCAGGTCGCTGCGCTCCCCACTGGCGCGCACCCGGCCGTCGGCCGCGGCCCGCGCCCATTCGAGGTCACCGCTCACCAGTGCCAGCCAGGTGGCGGCGTCGGTCTCCACCACCGCCGGTGGGGTGCCGCGGGTGTGCCGGGTGCCGGCGATGGCCTGCACCGCAGCGAAGGGCGGGACTCGCAGTTCGACGGCGCCGCCGGGATACTCCTCGGCGAACAGCTCCAGGGTGTGACGGACGGCAGGGGCGAGCACCGCGCGTCCTGCGCCGTCCGGGGCGGTCGCCCACGAGGTCAGTGCGCGACGCCCTGCCTCGGGATCGGTACGACGGGTCACCACGTCAGCTGGTCGCCGCCGGCAGCAGGTCATGGACGGCGATGGTCGCGGCGCGATCCGGGCCCACGCCGATGGCGCTGATCCGGCAACCGGCGAGCTCCTCGAGGCGCAGCACGTAGTTCCGCGCGTTCTCCGGCAGCTCCTCGAAAGTGCGGGCCGCGGAGAGATCTTCGGTCCAGCCCGGGAGGGTCTCGTAGACCGGGGTGGCGTGGTGGAGTTCGGTCTGGGTCATCGGCATCTCGCGGTGGATCACGCCGTCCACGTCATAGCCGGTGCAGATCGGCACCTCGTCGATGCCGGTGAGCACGTCGAGCTTGGTCAGCACGATGTCCGTGAAGCCGTTGATGCGTACCGCATGGCGGATCATCAGCGCGTCGTACCAGCCGCAGCGGCGCGGACGCCCGGTGTTCACGCCCACCTCGCCGCCGACGCGCTGGAGATACTCGCCCCACGTGTCCTCGAGCTCGGTGGGGAACGGGCCGGCGCCCACACGGGTGGTGTACGCCTTGACGATCCCGATCACGCGATCGATGCGGGTGGGGCCGACGCCGGTGCCTGTGCAGGCGCCGCCCGCAGTGGGGTTGGAGCTGGTCACGAACGGGTAGGTGCCGTGGTCGACGTCCAGGTAGGTGGCCTGGCCGCCCTCCATCAGGACCACCTCGTCGCGATCCAGGGCGTCGTTCAGCAGCAGCGTGGTGTCGACCACCATCGGCTCCAGCTGCTCGGCGTAGGAGAGCAGGTTCTCGACGATCTCGTCGACCTCGACGGACCGGCGGTTGTAGAGCTTGACCAGCAGCTCGTTCTTCTGCCGCAGTGCCCCCTCGATCTTCTGCCGCAGGATCGACTCGTCGAAGAGGTCCTGAACGCGGATGCCGAGGCGACCGATCTTGTCCATGTAGGCGGGGCCGATCCCGCGCCCGGTGGTGCCGATCGCCCGCTTGCCCAGGAAGCGCTCGGTGACCTTGTCGAGGGTCTGGTGGTACGGGGCCACGATGTGCGCATTGGCGCTGATGCGCAGCCGGGAGGTGTCCACGCCGCGGGACTCCAGCATCTCGATCTCTTCGAACAGCGCGCCGAGGTGGACCACCACGCCATTGCCGATGACCGGCGTGACCTGCGGCGAGAGGATGCCGGCGGGAAGGAGCTTGAGCTCGAACTTCTCGCCGTCGACGACCACGGTGTGGCCGGCGTTGTTGCCTCCGTTGGGCTTGACGACATAGTCGACCCGCTCACCGAGGAGATCGGTGGCCTTGCCCTTCCCCTCGTCACCCCACTGGGCTCCGACGATCACGACGGCGGGCATGGCGACTCCTGAGGAACGGGGACAGATCTTCTGGGCAGGTGGCCGCATGGAGCGCACGGTGACGCACACAGGGCCGCGTGGATCCTACCAAGCACGGCCGGACGGCGACTGGGGAGGGCTGCTCGGGGCCGACCGGCACTCAGCCAGCACCGTCCGAGACCGGAGGAGCCGGAGGACGCGACGCGTGACGCGGGGCGCGCGGCGCGTGGCGCAGTGCATCCACCGGCGCTCAGCCAGCACGGGACCCCGTATACGGGGTCGTCCCCATGCTGAGCGCCACCGGATGCACCGGGCACCGAGGTCCGGCGCGGCCCCGACCACTCCGTCCGCGTGCTCAGCCCAGCAGGCTCGGGTCCGCCTCGCGCAGGAAGCCGGTGACGCGATCGGCCTCGGCTTCGTCACCGAGTCGACGCGAGGTCTCCCCCAGCATCGCCAGCGACCGCAGGAAGCCGCGGTTGGGCGCATGGGAGGCGGGAATCGGCCCCTGGCCGCGCCAGCCGGACTTGCGCAGTGCGTCCAGGCCCCGGTGATAGCCGGTGCGGGCGTAGGCGTAGGCGGCGACGTCATCGCCGTCGGTCAGCGCGTCCTGGGCGAGGGTGGCCCAGGCGAGCGGGGAGTCGAGGTGACGGGAGGCGATCTCTCGCGGGTCACCGTCGACGAGCTCCTCGCTCACCTCCACATCGACGAAGTCGTCGGGAAGTCGGGTCTCGGGAATACCCAGAAGGTTCCCGCTGGTGAGGTTATCGGTACGATCAGCCATGCAAGCATCGTAGGCGGTGTCGCCTGATGACCACATGACCGGAATGATTCACCCATGTCACACACGCAGGACGGGTCTGAGCTCCTCACCGGGCCCGGCGCGGGAGGACTGCTCCGCTCGGCCGTCGGCAACTCCGGTGGCGTGCTGCACAGCTGGCAGCTCGACCACGTCGATCACCGTCCCGGGCGCAGCACCAAGGCGCTGTATCGCACCCAGGTGTCCTGGCCCGAGCTGGACGGGCCGCAGGCTCCCGCACGCGAGGAGCTGTTCGGCGCCAGCGCCCACATCGGCGAGCGCGAGAAGAACCTCTACGTCGCCGAGCAGACCCTGGTGATGACCGACGGCGACATCAACGTGCGCGTGTGGCGCTATCCCCACGACCCCTGGCTGCCGATGCTGCCGCTGGTCTGCTATCCGGACATCGTCGGCCGCACCCTCCACGACCTCGGTGCCTCCATCGGCCCCGACCCGTCGGTGCCGATCGCGATCGATGTCGTCTCTTACCGTCCGGGGCGCCGGGCGGTGCTGCGCGCCTCGCAGGGGGACCACGCCGTCTACCTCAAGGTGATGCAGCCCCACCGCAGCGACGAGATCGTGGAGCGCCACCATCGGCTGCTCGCGGCCGGGGTCCCCGTGCCCGAGGTGATCGCCCACCACAACGGGCTGGTGGTCCTCGCCGAGCTCCCGGGCCGTCCGCTGGCCCGCGCCGTGATCGACGAGGGCGTGGACGCCTGCCGGGCCGAGGACCTGGTGGCCCTGCTGGACCGGCTGCCCGCCTCGATGTACTCGCTCTCGCTGCGCCCGCCGTGGACCGATTCGGTGGATTTCTACTCCGGCATCGTCAGCTCCTCGGTCCCCTCGCTCGGACCGCGGATGGACGCCCTGGTGCGCTCGATCCGCGATGGGCTGGCCGCTCTCGAGCAGCGGATGGACATGCGCCCGCACGACGTGGTGCACGGAGACTTCTACGAGGCGCAGGTGTTCGTCGAGAACGGCAAGGTGGTGGGCCTGCTCGACATCGACACCGTGGGTCCGGGCCGACGGTCCGACGATCTGGCCTGCCTGCTCGCCCATCTCAGCGTCCTGGCCGACTACGGCAACGCCGGTCGCATCGATCGCGCCACCCAGGAGCGGGTCGAGGAGGCCATCCGCACCTGGCACGAGGTGTTCTCCGATCGGGTCGACCCCACCGAGCTCGCGCTGCGCTCGGCAGGCGTGGTGCTGTCGCTGGCCACAGGCCCTCACCGCCAGCAGGAGGCGTCATGGGAGGCCGCCACCGAGGCGATCGTCCGCGTCGCCGAGGAGTGGGTCTCCCAGGCCCGAGGTGCCGAGTCCCAGCGGCGTGAGGCCGAGGCCGCGAAGCAGGCGGGCAGCGCCCCGGCCACCGGCTCCCGTCCGATCGCTTCCGCGGGGCCGACGGGAGGGCGCCAGGTACCGCCGCAGCACGCCGCCCCGCACTCGGCACCCCCGCAGCACGCTCCGCCCCAGCAGCAGCCGGCACAGCGGCCGGCACAGCAGTCGGCGCCGTCGGAGAACACCGGTCCCCTGCCCGCGCAGTCCCTCTCCCCCCGGCCGGTCCAGACCACCCGGCCGCCTGCGCCGCAGCCATCCGGCGACCAGTCCGATACCGGCGACGAGACCCCCACCCAGGAACGACGGATCGACTCGATCCTCCCCGACTGAGGACCTCCACGGCCGGCCGCCGCCGACTGGGCTCGACCCCGAGCAGCTGTGCCACCATCAGGGCATGCGTGCAGTGCTCCAGAGAGTCGATGGTGCCCAGGTCGAGGTCGACGGCGAGGTGGTCGGCGCCGTCGAGGGCGAGGGCCTGCTGGCGCTGGTGGGCGTCACCCATGAGGACGGTCCCGAGCAGGTGGCCACGATCGCCCGCAAGATCTGCGAGCTGCGGATCCTGGACGGCGAGCGCTCGGTGCTCGACTCCGGAGCACAGGTGCTGGTGGTCTCCCAGTTCACCCTCTACGGCGATGCACGCAAGGGACGCCGACCCTCCTGGAGCGGTGCCGCACCGGGCCCGGTCGCCGAGCCGCTGGTGGAGCAGGTGGTCGAGGCGATCCGAGGACGCGGCGTCACGGTCGCTACCGGCCGCTTCGGCGCCATGATGCGGGTGGGGCTCACGAACGACGGTCCGTTCACGATCCTGCTCGAGGCCTGAGCGCTGCCCGTCGGGCCGTCGGGCAATCCGTGAGCACGATCTGCACTCCCCCGCCCGGCCCGCGTACCCTGGCCCCATGACGTACACACTCGTGCTGCTCCGCCACGGCGAGAGCGACTGGAATGCGAAGAATCTGTTCACCGGCTGGGTGGACGTCCACCTCACCGAGAAGGGCCGCCAGGAGGCCACGGAGGGCGGCGACCTCCTCAAGCAGGCCGGGATCCTCCCCGATGTGGTGCACACCTCCCTGCAGCGCCGCGCCATCATGACCGCGAACCTCTCCCTCGACGCGGCGGACCGTCACTGGATTCCCGTCAAGCGTGATTGGCGCCTGAACGAGCGCCACTACGGCGCCCTGCAGGGCATGGACAAGGCGGAGATCCGCGAGAAGTACGGCGAGGAGCAGTTCATGGCCTGGCGCCGCTCCTACGACACCCCTCCGCCCGAGATCGAGTTCGGCTCCGAGTTCTCCCAGGACCAGGATCCGCAGTACGCCGACCTCGGCGACCAGCTGCCGAAGTCCGAGTGCCTCAAGGACGTCGTCGAGCGCTTCCTGCCGTACTGGGAGGAGGGCATCAAGCCTGACCTGGTCGAGGGGAAGACGGTCCTGATCGCCGCTCACGGCAACTCGCTGCGCGCGCTGGTGAAGTACCTCGACAGCATCTCCGATGAGGAGATCTCCGGTCTGAACATCCCCACCGGCCAGCCGCTGGTGTACGAGCTGGACGAGGACTTCCAGCCCGTCGAGACGGGCGGCCGCTACCTCGATCCGGTCGCCGCGAAGGCCGCCGCCGAGGCCGTCGCGAACCAGGGCAAGAAGTGAGCTGACGCTCCCGCACTGACGACGCCCCCACCTCGCGAGGTGGGGGCGTCGTCTGTGTCAGGGATGATCTGCCGACGAGGAGGTCAGCGGCGGCGTCGGGTGCCGAACAGGCTGCGAGTGATCTCCCGACCCAGCACCGTCCCGGCCGAACGGAGGAACGACTTCACCGCCGGTTTCTGAAAGAACCCGCCGTCGTCCTTCTCCGAGGCGGAGGACGTGCTCACCGAGCTCTGCTTCCCCTCAGCCTTCTCGTCGGACTTCTCGTCGGACTTCTCGGCGGCTTCGACGGCTTCCGCGTCCTTCTCGGCCCGTGCGGCAAGGATCTCGTAGGCGGATTCGTTGTCGACCGCGGTGCCGTACTCCTCCTGCAGGGCGGAGGCCGCGACCGCGGCGGAGATGACCTCGGCCCCGGCCGGGTCCATCGAGGACTCCGGGGCGCGGACGGCGGTGATCGCGACCGGGGTCGGGGCGCCGTTCTCGCTCATCACGGTGACGATCGCCTCGCCGGTGCCGAGCGCCGGGATCACCTCGACCAGGTCGTGCTCCGAGGTCGGGAAGGTGCTCGCGGTGGCCTTGAGCGCCTTCGCGTCATCGGGGGTGAAGGCGCGCAGCGCGTGCTGGACCCGGTTGCCGAGCTGGGCGAGCACGTCGCCGGGGATGTCCTTCGGGGTCTGGGTGATGAAGAAGACGCCCACACCCTTGGACCGGATCAGGCGCACGGTCTGGACCACCTGGTCCAGGAACGCGTCCGAGGCGTCCTTGAACAGCAGGTGCGCCTCATCGAGGAAGAACACCAGCTCGGGCACCTCGGCGTCACCCACCTCGGGCAGCTCCTGGTAGAGCTCGGCCAGCATCCACATCATGAAGGTGGAGAACAGCGCGGGGCGCATGGCGACGCCGGGCAGCTCGAGGCAGGAGATGATCCCCGTGCCGTCCTCGGCCTTCCGCAGCAGCTGTGCGGGGTCGAAGGCGGGCTCGCCGAAGAAGACGTCCGCGCCGGAGGCCTCGAAGGCGGTGAGGCTGCGCAGGATCACCCCGGCGGTGGAGGTGGAGATGCCGCCGATGCCCTTGAGCTCGTCCTTGCCCTCGTCGGAGGTGAGGAACTGGATCAGGGAGCGGAGGTCCTTGAGGTCCAGCAGCGCCAGACCCTGGACGTCGGCGTAGTGGAAGATCAGGCCCAGCGAGGACTCCTGGGTCTCGTTCAGCTCGAGCACCTTGGACAGCAGCACCGGCCCGAAGTCGGTCACGGTGGTACGGATCGGGACGCCCTCGCCCTCCCCACCGAGGGTGAAGAACTCCGTCGGCGCGGCGCGGGAGACCCACTCCTGGCCGCGGGCGGCGGCGCGCGCGGTGAGCTTCTCCGAGGCCGGGCCGGGCACGGCGATGCCGGAGAGATCGCCCTTCATATCGGCGACGAACACCGAGGCGCCCGCATGCGCGGCCTGCTCGGCGATGACCTGCAGGGTGCGGGTCTTGCCGGTGCCGGTGGCGCCCGCGATCAGCCCGTGGCGATTCAGCATCCGCACCGACAGGTTCACGGCGACCGCCGGGGTCGGCTCCTCCCCCTCGATCAGCGCGCCCAGGTGGATGCGGCCACCGTCGAAGGCGTAGGCGTCACGGACGGCGACGGCCGACGGGGTCAGCTCCGCCGCCCCCGTCGAGGCCAGCGCCTCCGGAACGGTCTTCGGGCTCTCGGCGTCCTCGGTGCTCATACGATGGCTCCTCCTGCGTCGGCGCAGGCCGACGGATGCGTGGTCTCGACCCTGGAATCGTAGCGGCCCGGCTCACC
>JAKDUN010000044.1 GCA_030457675.1 Brachybacterium sp.
TCGTTACCCTTCCGTGACCTTCGTTATCGTTTCGTGTCATTATTCGTCGATGCTGGTCAGGGGCATATCGGCGCCAAGGGGTGTGAGCGCGACGCGGCGCCGAGAGGGGGGCGAGGGCCGAGCACGCGGGCGTCGCGGGGCGAAGCGCGAGCGTCAGACGGTGACGACGGCGGTGCCGGCGATCACGTCGTGCAGCGGCTGGGCGTCGCGGTTCCAGACCACGGCCGGCAGCAGCAGGAGCATCATCGCGGTGCGCACCAGTGCGCGCAGGAGCATCGGGGAGCGACCGGACACCGGCCGCACCCGCAGCCTCAGGAGGAACTGCCCCGGTGTCGCACCGAAAAGGCTCAGGAACAGCACATTCACCGCGACGAACAGGACCAGGTTCGCCAGTGCATCACCGGAGAAGACCAGGGCGGACACGAGCATGCACAGCCCCCAGTCGACCACCAGCGAGAGGGGTCGCTTCCAGAAGGGCGCGACGGAGCCCGGACCCTCTGGGGGCAGGCCGAGGGAGGAGCCCTTGACGTAGCCCTCCTCGGCCGGGGCGCCATCCATCCAGGAGCCCAGGTCTTTGCGATCGATCACGCCCAGAACCATAGTTCCCGCGCCTGGACGTTCGGTGCGGCCGGTGGGGTGCGGCGTGCCACAGCGCCTAAGCTGGGGTGCACCCGAGTTCGGGCCCTGCGCAGGTCGCCGGAGCTCGTCAGGTGATGCCCCTCGGGGTCAGACAGGACAACACGCGCCAGAGGGCGCGGATGGAGGAGACGTGTTCAACAGTCCCAGCGAGGTCGTCAAGTACATCGAGGAAGAGGACGTCGAGTTCATCGATATCCGGTTCTGCGATCTTCCCGGCGTGATGCAGCACTTCAACATCCCGGCGAGCACCTTCGATGAAGAGGCGATCGCCACCGGCCAGCTCTTCGACGGTTCCTCGATCCGCGGGTTCCAGGCGATCCACGAGTCCGACATGAAGCTGGTCCCGGATCTGGAGACCGCCTACCTGGACCCCTTCCGCGAGCGCAAGACGCTCATCATCAACTTCTCGATCGTGGACCCGTTCACGGACGAGCCCTATTCCCGGGACCCCCGCACCGTCGCGAGCAAGGCCGAGGAGTACCTGAAGTCCACAGGGATCGCGGACACCGCTCTCTTCGCCGCCGAAGCCGAGTTCTACATCTTCGACGACGTGCGCTTCAAGACCACCGTGAACTCCGGTTTCTACAGCATCGACTCCGACGAGGCGGTGTGGAACACCGACCGTGACGAGTCCGAGTTCGGTGGCAACCAGGGCTACAAGACCCGACTGAAGGGCGGCTACTTCCCGGTGCCGCCGAACGACCAGATGGCGGATCTGCGCGATGAGATCTGCGCGGTGCTGGAGGAGACCGGCTTGCAGGTCGAGCGGGCTCACCACGAGGTCGGCACCGCCGGTCAGCAGGAGATCAACTACCGCTTCAACACGCTGCTGCAGGCGGCCGACGACGTCATGAAGTTCAAGTACGTCGTCAAGAGCTGTGTGTGGGATGCGGGCAAGACCGCGACCTTCATGCCCAAGCCCCTGTTCGGCGACAACGGCTCGGGGATGCACACCCACCAGTCGCTGTGGAAGGACGGCGAGCCGCTGTTCTTCGATGAGCGCGGCTACGGCGGTCTCTCCGACATCGCCCGTTGGTACATCGGCGGCCTCATCGAGCACTCCCCCTCGCTGACGGCTTTCACCAACCCGACGGTGAACTCCTTCAAGCGCCTGGTGCCGGGTTACGAGGCACCGGTGAACATGGTCTACTCGGCTCGCAACCGTTCCGCCGCGATCCGCATCCCGGTCACCGGTGCCTCCGCGAAGGCCAAGCGTGTCGAGTTCCGCGCCCCGGACCCTTCGGCCAACGCCTACCTGGCCTTCGCCGCGCAGCTGATGGCCGGCATCGACGGCATCCGCAATCGCATCGAGCCGCCCGAGCCGATCGACAAGGATCTGTACGAGCTGCCCCCGGAGGAGCACAAGGCGATCAAGCAGCTGCCCGAGTCCCTCGGCGCCGCGCTGGACGCCCTTGAGGCGGATCATGGCTTCCTCACCGAGGGAGATGTCTTCCCCGAGGACCTGATCTCGACCTGGATCGAGCTGAAGCGCACCACGGAGATCGAGCCCTTCCGCCTCCGTCCGCACCCGCACGAGTTCGAGCTGTACTACGACATCTGAGTGATCTGAGTTCCAGCTCTTCTGGGCAGGACCTTCGCTCCGCCTCACCGCGGCGCGGGGGTCCTTCTCATGCGTGCGAAGAGAGTCCGGCGAGCCCGACTGGCCCGATCAGTGCCAAAGGTGTGAAAATGGGGGCATGACCAGTATCGAGATCACCGTCATCGACCGCGAAGGCGTCGAGCACTCCGGCGTCGACTGGGAGGAGGACGAGTCGCTCATGGAGAGCCTGGTCCGCAACAGCTTCCCGATCCTCGCGACCTGCGGCGGCAACGCCTCCTGCTCCACCTGCCACTCCTTCCTCGACCAGGTCTCCTTCGAGACCGCCGGGGAGATCGACGAGGACGAGGCCGACGTGCTGGACAGCCTCACCGAGGAAGAGCGGGAGCCCACCTCGCGGCTGACCTGCCAGGTCCCCTGGGACGAGGACCTCGAGGGCGCCGTGGTGCGGATCGGCCCGTTCTGATCCCTGGTGGGCGTCGGCGGGGCCACCGTCAGCTCTCGGCGCTCTGTGCACCCTCCGCGAACACCCGTACCTCCTGGGCGCATCGACAGGCGGCGGCGAGCTTCCGTGCCCACTCCAGCGCCTCCTGGCGGGTGGAGACCTCGAGCACGGCGAACCCTCCGTCGAGGTGACGGGTCTCGGCGTAGGTGCTCTCGAGCACGGTGCCCGTGCCGTCGACCATAACGGGCGGCACACCCCCGTCGATCCCCCCACCGAAGACCCACACGCCGGCGGCCTGGGCCTCAGCCACCACGGCGTGGGAGTCGTCGGAGGCCGCCCGGAGCTCTGCACCGGTCGCAGTCATCGCCGTGCTGGGGAAGGAGATCAGGTACGTCGCCATCGGGTCCGCCTCTCGTCGGTCCCGCAGCACTGGGGCTGCGGAGTCTCGTGCCTGGTGCCGGAGAGTCTCCTCCCCCGGCGCCGGCTCCGCCACCCCGCCGCGAGATCCTGTCGCCGCATCACCCCGGCTCCGCCACCACCGGCTCAGCCCAGCGCGTCCATCCCGCCCTTGGCCTTCAGCAGCGACAGCAGCAGGTCCTTGGGATCGGAGGCGGGTGCCAGCGCGCACTCGTCGGGATCGAAGGACCAGGCCGCGCGCAGGGCACGGAACACCTCGAACTCAGAGTCACCCGTGCGCAGCGGCACCGCCTGGTAGCCGCCGGCCTCCGGCAGATGGATGACGAAGGCACCGGTGAGGTCCGGCATCTCCCGGGTGGTGCCGTCGCCATCCAGCAGCAGCTCCGCCCGGCACACCGCCACGCCCTGCAGCGCGTAGTCGCCGCGCACCTTCTTCGACGTCTTGATGTCGGCGCTCAGCACCGTGTTGCCGATCTTCACGATCGCATCGGTGGTGCCGGCGTAGCCGACGGAGTGGTTCACGACGGTCTGTTCGACCTCCAGGAACTCGGGCTGGAAGTCGTCCAGGAAGCGGGCATAGCCGTCCAGCCGCACCGCGACCCGGGCCAGCAGCGCCTGCGGATCCTTCTCCGCCGCGAAGCATCCCTGCTCGGTGCGCATCTGCTCGAGGACCCCCAGCACGTGGTCGTCGTCGGGACGGGTGCCGCTGGTCCCCCACTCCTCGCACACGGCGTGCACGAGGGTGCCGAAGTCTGCAGCGGTGCGGGTGTACTCCGGGGCGGCGGCCGCGATCCGTTTCTGGCTGCCCCAGCGGTCCCGGGTGACGCGGGAGATCTCTGCGGCGGCGCGGTGGGGATTGCGATCCAGCCAGGAGTACATCTCCAGTGCCCGCTTCGAGGCCATGGTCGCGTACCAGCCCTGCAGGAAGTCCTTCGCGCGTGCTCCCGCGACGGTGGTGATCGAGGGGTACATCAGCGGGCCGTCGGGCTCGAGGCGGTACATGCGGCCGCGCGTGGTGTCGGCGCTGAGGGAGGGCGTGGTCATGGGTCCTCACGGTGGCAGGCGACGCCGGGTCGGCGTCAGGGCGATCGATGAACACGGTACGCCGCGCGGCGCCCGACCGGGGCCGGACCCCACCGGGACGCGCCGGGACAGGACCGCGGATCACACCGCCGTGGGTCGACTGCGCGCTCAGTCCTGCGGACCGAAGATGACGTCCTCGGCGATGCTCCGTGCCCGCCGGGTCTCGCGCAGATAGCGCTCCTCGAGCTCGGAGGCGGAGCCGTCGTCCCCGTCGATCAGCAACGCCAGTGCGCGCAGGTCGTAGCGATCGGTGGGCAGGGCGTCACCCTCCTTCCCCTTCCACAGGAACAGCCCGCGCCGGATCTGCCAGCCCAACGTCCAGGCGTCGGTGAGCTCCTGGACCTCCCGCACCGGCAACAGATCCGCCTGCGCCGCCGCCTCGAGCTGCTCGAGGGTGCGCGAGGTGCGCAGCCCTTCGACCTCGTGGCCGTGCTCGAGGGCGAGGATCTGGGCGGTCCACTCCACGTCCGTCATACCGCCGCGGCCCAGCTTCACGTGACGGGAGGGGTCCGCATTGCGGGGCAGCCGCTCGGACTCGACTCGTGCCTTCATCCGGGTGATCTCCCGACGGGCCGAGTCCGGCAGGCCGCCTGCGGGGTAGCGGTGGCGGTCCATCTGCTCGCGCAGCTGCTCGGCGACCGCCTCGGAGGCGACGACCGGGCGTGCCCGCAGCAGGGCCTGTTTCTCCCAGGTCCCGGCGTCGCGCCGGTAGTAGTCGGTCCAGGACTCCAGGCTCCGGGCCAGCGGGCCCACCTTGCCCTCGGGGCGCAGGTCCGCACTGACGCGCATGTCCGAGCGGGCGGTGGGGGCGTTGAGGATCTTCTGGGTCTGGGTGGCGACCGCAGCCGCGATCTCCACCGCGGCCTTCCCGGCCCCGCGGTCGACGACGACGAACTGGACGTCGGCGTCCGAGGAGTAGCCCATCTCGCGGGCACCGAAGCTGCCCATGGCGATGATCGCCATCTCGATGCGGAGCGCCCGGGCCGGGTCGGAGCGCTTCTCGCGCAGGCGCAGCGCCGTCTCGACATCGACCTCGGGCTCGCTGTCGAGGGTCTCGGCGTCCTCCCCCACCGCGTTCCGATCCCGGGCCACCACGTGCAGGGCCACCAGCATTCCGGCCTCGAGCACCGCTTCGGCGAGGTCGGTGAGGGCTCGGGCGACCTCTGTCGGGCCCGCGATCCCGGTGAGATGGGCCATCGCGATGCGCAGCAGCTCCCGATTGCGGGTGCGGCGCAGCACGTCACGAGCCACCTCTGCGTCGTCGACCCGGGAGATGACGGCGAGGAACTCACGTCCCAGCACGTCGCGGGCGAGGGGGCGCAGCTGCATGTCGCGGGCGAGCCACCGCACGCCCTCGGGGATCTGCTCGAGCTGTTCGCCGACGTAGCGGCCCGCCGCGAGCACCCGGGTGAGTCGTTTGGCCGCGAGTCCGGAGTCGCGCAGCAGGCCCAGGTACCAGTGGGCCGAGCCGATGGTGTCCGAGAGGCGGCGGAACGCCAGCAGTCCCAGATCAGGGTCGACGCCGTCGGCGAACCATTCGAGCATGGCCGGCAGCAGCTGGCGCTGGATCTTCGCCCGGCGGGATATCCCTGTGGTCAGCGCCGAGATGTGCCCCAGCGCCCGGGCGGGATCGCGGTAGCCGATCGCGGCCAGGCGGGCGACGGCGTCCTCCTCGCTGAGCCGTATCTGGCCGTCGCTGAGCTGGGAGGCGGTCAGCAGCAGCGGCCGGTAGAAGATCTCCTCGTGCAGCTGGCGCACCCGGCGCCGGGTGCGCTGGTAGCGCTGGTGGAACTCGTCGGGTGTCAGTCGGACGCTGCGTGCCAGGCGGCGCAGGTCCGAGGCCGCGGTGGGCAGCACCTGGGTGCGGCGCAGCCGGTGCAGCTGCAGACGGTGCTCGACGGCGCGCAGGAAGCGGTAGGCCGAGTCCATCTCGGCCACGTGGTCGCGTGAGATGTAGCCTCCCTCTCCGAGCCGGGCGAGGGAGTCGAGGGTGGAGCGGCCCTGCAGCACCTCGTCGGCGCGGCCGTGCACCATCTGCAGCAGCTGGACGGTGAATTCGACGTCGCGCAGTCCGCCCGGGCCGAGCTTGAGGTTGCGCTCCACCTCGGCGCGGGGGATGTGGGCGACCACCCGGCGGCGCATCGCCCGGGCGTCCTCGACGAAGCCCTCCCGGGTGGAGGCCTTCCACACCCAGGGTTCGACCATGCTCTCGAACCCTGCGCCGAGCGTCCGGTCACCGGCTGCGGCACGCGCCTTCAACAGCGCCTGGAACTCCCAGGACTTCGCCCATTGGGTGTAATAGCGTCGGTACGAGGCCAGGGAGCGCACCAGCGGACCGTCCTTGCCCTCGGGGCGGAGGTTGGCGTCGACCTGCCACAGTGAGCCCTCGCCGGTCCGCTCGGAGCAGGCGCGGGCGAGTTCGCGGGCCAGGGCGGAGCCGACGGCGACGAGGTCCTCCTCGACCTCGGAGCCGAACTCGCCCTCCTCGTCGACCAGGTGGGCGGCAGGGGCGACGACGTGCATGACGTCGACGTCGGAGAGGTAGTTCAGCTCCCGGGCGCCGGTCTTGCCCAGCGCGATCACCGACCAGCGCACACTCTCGTGACCCTCGACGGTGGCGCGGGCGATCGCGGCGGCCGCCTCCAGCGACGCATCGGCGAGGTCGCTGATGGCCCCGGAGACGCGGGGTTGGAGGGACGTGGGGTGCGCGGAGCAGACGTCGGCCGCGGCGATCTGGGTGAGCCGACCGTGATAGGCGACGCGCAGGGCGTCTCGCACCTCGCGACCGCTGTCCCCGGCCACCGGCACCTCGGCCTCGGGATCTGCGCCGACGGCCTCGAGCAGGTCCCGGCGCACCGCGTCGGCCGGGAGGGCGAGCTCGTCGTCCCCTTCGCGCAGCAGGGTGAGCAGCTCGGGGTGGCGGGTGAGGAAGTCGCCGAGGGCGACGGAGGTTCCCAGCAGCGTGATCAGGCGCTGGCCGGAGGTGCCGTCCTGCCCGATGCCGTCGAGGAACTCCGTCAGCAGCGCGTCCTGACCGGCTTCCTGCGCCGCCTCTGCCAGCCGCAGCAGGCCCAGCACGGCGTCGTCGCCGTCGGCGGTCCTGCCCAGCGCCGCTGCGGCGCCCCTGCCGAGCCCGGCGAGGGCGGGCTCGTCCAGGAAGCGGCGCACCCGGTCGGTGCTGCTGAATCCGAGGCGGGCGAGGACCCCGGTGGTCGTGGGGGGTTCGGTGCTCACGTCAGGTGCCTCCTCAGACGCGGCTGAAGGTCGAGCGGAGCTCGTGGTCGGTCACCTGCTCGCGATAGCGCTGCCATTCCTGGCGCTTGTCCCGCAGGAAGAACTCGAAGACCTGCTCGCCCAGGGTGCTCGCCATCAGCTCCGACCCCTCGAAGGCCTCGAGCGCACGGAAGAGGTCGGTGGGCAGCGGCTCGATGCCCATGGCGCGACGTTCCCGCTCGGTGAGGTCCCAGACCGCGTCCTCCGAACCCTCGGGCAGCTCGTACTCCCCCTCGATGCCGGCCATCCCGGCGGCCAGCAGAACGGAGAAGGCGAGGTAGGGGTTGGCCGAGGAGTCCAGCCCACGGAACTCGACCCGGGAGCTGGTCCCCTTGGTGGGCTTGTGGAACGGCACCCGCACCAGGGCAGAGCGGTTGTTGTGGCCCCAGCAGATGTAGCTCGGCGCCTCCTGCGCGCCCCAGAGGCGCTTGTACGAGTTCACCCACTGGTTGGTCACCGCGCTGTACTCAGGGGCGTGGTGCAGCAGCCCGGCGATGAACTGCCGGCCCATGCGGGAGAGGCCGTACTCGGCGCCCGGGGAGTGGAAGGCGTTCTTGCCGCCTTGGAAGAGTGAGAGGTGGGTGTGCATCCCGGAGCCGGGCTGGTCGATCATCGGCTTGGGCATGAAGGTGGCCACCTGTCCCATCGACAGGGCGACCTCCTTGACCACGGTGCGCAGGGTGAGGATGTTGTCCGCGGTGGTCAGGGCGTCGGCGTAGCGCAGGTCGATCTCGTTCTGGCCGGGGCCGTTCTCGTGGTGGGAGAACTCGACCTGGATGTTCATCGCCTCCAGGTGCTGGATGGCCGTGCGGCGGAAGTCCTGGCCCTGGCCCCGGTGGACATGGTCGAAGTAGCCGGCATGATCGATCGGTCGCAGCGGCTCGCCCTGGGTGTAGGGCTGCTCGAAGAGGTAGAACTCGATCTCGGGATGGGTGAAGAACTCCAGTCCCTTCTCCTCGGCGCGGCCCAGTGCGTCCCGCAGCACGCGGCGCGGGTCGCTGGCGGCAGGCTCGCCGTCCGGGGTGAGCACGTCGCACATCATCCGGCCGGTCGCATTGGTCTCCCCGCGCCAGGACAGCAGTTCGAAGGTCGCCGGGTCCGGGCGCAGGATCATGTCCGACTCAAAGCTGCGGGTGAGGCCCTCGATGGTGGAGCCATCGATGCCGATGCCCTCGGTGAAGGCGGTCTCGAGGTCCGACGGAGAGATCGCGATGGACTTCAGCGTCCCCGCGATGTCGCAGAACCACAGCCGGATGAACCGCACGTCGCTGTCGGAGACCGTGCGGATGACGTCGTCGTGGAGATGTCCCATGCGCCCAGTGTGCCTCAGGCGTCCGGTGCAGACGGAGCGCCCCGGCATCCAGGTGCTGGATGCCGGGGCGCTGATCTGCCGAGAGCCGGTTAGTCGGGAACCGGCTGCTCGGGTCTCGGTCTCAGACGAACTGGCCGCCGTCGATGTACCACGCGCCGTCGGCCTCGACGAAGGTGAAGCCGACGTCCTCGCCCATCAGGGCGGCGCTCGCGGTGCCGTCGCCGTTGTCGGAGGCCTCGATCATAGAGCGGTCCAGGGAATCGATGAGCGACGGATCGACGCCCGCAGACTCCCCTTCTCCCTCGAAGCCCTTGGCGCACTCGGAGAGCATCGAGCCCTCCATGGGCGCCCCGGTCATCGGGTTGGTGATCAGCGAGCACGCGCTGTCGCCGTCGTTGGCTCCGAGGGCCTGGAGGAACTCGTAGTAGAGATCGCCCACGGCGGTCAGATCCTCGTCCGTGAGCGCCTCTCCGGCGGCGTCGTCGCCGTCCTCCGCGGTGTCGCCCTCGTCGGTCCCGGTGTCCTCGGCCGCCTCGGAATCCTCAGTGTCCTCGGTGGTCTCGGTGGTCTAGGTGTCCTCGGACTCCGTCGAGTCGTCGGCGCCCTCCTCGGACTCGCCGCCCTCTTCCTGTGTCTCCTCGGTGCCGGTCCCGCCGTCGCCCTCCTCGTCGCCGCCACCGAGGAGATCGCCGCATGCGGCCGTCCCGGCGATGATCGCCAGCGCTCCCATCACTGCGGCAGCTCCCCGCACCGTCCTGCGCATGCTCGACGTCATCTCTCGTCCTCCCTCTCGAAGTGCTCGACACCCATCGCTGTCGATGGGTCATACCTTGGCACGATTCGGTCCCAGGCGAGATGGGGAGAACTCCCCATGGGCTCCTGACCAGGACCGTTGCGGTCAGAACGGAACGACCAGGTACCAGCGGCCGTCCTCTCCGGGAGCCATCGGTATGTCGAGCTGGTTGCCGAGCACGCTGAGGGAGACGGTGCCGTCCCCGTTGTCGCTCGCCTCGATCATCGAGGTGTCGACCGCGTCGAAGACCCCGGGCTCGAGCTGCTCGGCCTGGTCGCCGATGACCGACTCCACCCCGTCGATGCACTCCTGGAGCCGCTCACCCTCGGGCGCGGCGGAGGTGGTGGGGTCCAGGACCATGCCGCAGGCGGCTTCCCAGTCCTGGTCATCGAGCACCTGCAGGACGTCGAGGAATCGCAGGGAGGCGGCATCGAGCTCGTCGTCGCTGAAGGGGCTCTCACCGCCGCCGTCGCTCGCGGCGTCCTCAGGACCGGACTCCTCCGTCGGCTGCGCGTTCTCGCTCGCGGACGGGGTGGTCTGCGGCGAGCTCGGAGATTCTTCCCTGTCGCCGCCGGTGCAGGCCGCAGCTCCCGCCAGCAGGGCGAGCGCCCCCATTCCGGTGGTGGCGCCCCGCAGCATGCTGCGCATCGTCGTCGTCACGCCCGCTCTCCTCCCAGGTCGCCGCGGCAGCGTCCGGCACCAGAGTGGCACACTCCCGCCCCGCGCGGCCGCCGTGGTCATCTCGTCTGCACGTTCGTCGAGGATAGGCTGGACCCGCACATCATTCGTCCCGTTCACCGCCCAGGAGCGTCACGTGAGCACCGAGCCCACTCCCGGCACCGCCGCCCCGTCCACGATCCGACTGCGACACCTGCAGCAGGCCAAGGAGCAGGGCCGGCCGTTCTCGATGCTCACCGCCTACGACCAGTTCGCGGCGAAGGCCTTCGAGGCCGCCGGGGTCGAGGCGCTGCTGGTGGGCGACTCCGTGGGCACCACGGTGCTGGGCTACGACTCGACCACTTCCACCACGCACCAGGACATGCTCACCTTCACCGGTGCCGTGGCCCGCAGTGTGACCCGTCCCCTGGTGGTCGCCGATCTCGCCTTCGGCACCTATGAATCCGGCCCTGCTGACGCGTTGCGGCACGGGGTCGAACTGGTGCGCGCCGGGGCGAGCGCGGTCAAGCTCGAGGGCGGTGAGGAGGTGGCCCCGCAGGTGCGGGCGCTGGTGCAGGCGGGCATACCCGTCTTCGGCCATCTCGGCTTCACGCCGCAGTCGGTCAACTCGCTGTCCGGGCACCGGGTACAGGGACGGGACCAGGCCGGAGCGCAGAAGATGCGCCAGGACGCCCTTGCGCTGCAGGACGCGGGTGCGGCCGCGATCGTGCTGGAACTGGTCCCGGCGACCGTCGCCGCCTCCGTCACTGCGGCGCTCGAGGTGCCGACGGTCGGCATCGGTGCCGGCCCCGACTGCGACGGGCAGGTGCTGGTCTGGCAGGACATGGCCGGGCTCTCCGGGTTCCACGGGAAGTTCGTGAAGACCTTCGGGGATCTGCGCAGACAGCTCGAGCAGGCCGCCCAGCAGTACCGGGCCGAGGTCTCCGAGCGGAGCTACCCCGGTCCCGAGCACTCCTTCGAGTGAGCCCGTGCCGGAGCCCGCGGCCCACGGACCGCTCGGTTCAGCGCGGCCCGTCGGACCGAGAGCCCTCGCTGCCGTAGCTCTCCCACTCCGCGTTCTCCTCGTCCCAGGACGAGTTGCGCTCCGCGGCGGTCTGCAGCGCGCGCGCCGCCTCCTCACGGGTGGGGTACGGGCCCATCAGCTCCGTGCCCGGGGACTGGGGACCCTCCTCCACGACGCCGGTGGTGAGGTTGTAGTAGAACTGCATGCTCTCGGTCATGTCGGTCTCCTTCGAAGTCGGTGAGACACTGGTGGACATGACTGTAGAGCAGGAATGGTTCCGCCCTGAAGAGCGCGAGGTGCTCGTGCCGGGCACCATCGGCCCCCGTCGCCCCGTGCCGGCCAGCATCCAGCGGCCCGAGTACGTCGGCAAGGACGAAGCCGTCTCCGACACCGGCCCCTATGTCCAGAACTCTGAGGTGATCGCCCGGGTGCGCGAGGCGTCACGGATCGCCGCGCTCGCGCTGCAGGCCGCCGGTGAGGCCGCACTGCCCGGCGTGACCACCGACCACATCGATGCGGTGGTCCACGAGGTGCTGATCGAGAACGGCGCCTACCCCTCCACGCTCGGCTACCTGGGCTTCGAGAAGTCCTGCTGCACGAGCCTGAACGAGGTGATCTGCCACGGCATCCCCGACTCCACCGTCATGCAGTCCGGCGACATCCTCAACGTCGACGTCACCGCCTACATCGGCGGCGTGCACGGCGACTGCAATGCCACCTTCCTGGTGGGCGAGGTCCATCCCCGCGCGCAGGAGCTGGTGGACAAGGCCCATGAGGCGATGATGCGCGGCATCAAGGTGGCCCGCCCCGGCCGCGAGGTCAACGTGATCGGCCGCGTCATCGAGAAGTTCGCCACCCGGCACGGCCTGGAGTCGGTGCGGGACTTCACCGGTCACGGTGTCGCCGAGGGATTCCACAACGGTCTGGTCATCCCCCACTACGATTCCGCCCCGATGTTCGACGAGGTCATCGAGGAGAACATGACCTTCACGATCGAACCGATGATCACCCTGGGCTCCCAGGACTGGGAGCAGTGGGACGACGGCTGGACCGTGGTGACCAAGGACCGCTCCTTCAGCGCGCAGTTCGAGCACACCATGCTGATCACCGGCCAGGGCCCGGAGCTGCTGACGGTGGTCTGAGACCGCCTCGTGAACGGGGACGTCCGCGAGCCTGTCGCGCGGGTATCCTGGGCGGCCGTGAGCACCGCCGCTGTCGGTGCCTCGACCTGCAGGGCGATCTCTCGCCCGCCCAGCGCACACAGGAGACGCGATGAGCAAGAAGGCCTTCGGGATCGACATCGGCGGGAGCGGCATCAAAGGAGCCCCGGTGGATCTGTCCACCGGCGAGCTCGCCGCGGACAGGATCCGCATCCCCACCCCGCAGCCCTCCACCCCGGAGGCCGTGGCAGACACGGTCGCCGAGCTCATCGCCTCCTTCGACGTCGAGACCGACATGCCGGTGGGCGTCACCTTCCCCGCCGTGATCAAGGCCGGGGTCGCCCAGACCGCCGCGAATGTCGATGAGTCCTGGATCGGCACCGATGTGGACGCACTGCTCACCGAGCGCACCGGCCATGACGTCTTCGTGGTCAACGACGCCGACGCGGCCGGGATCGCCGAGATGAAGTTCGGTGCCGGGCGCAAGATCCCCGGCGTGGTCCAGGTGATCACGCTCGGCACCGGCGTGGGCAGCGCGACCTTCGTGGACGGCACCCTGGTGCCCAACACCGAGCTCGGTCACCTGCTGCTGCACGGCGCTTCCGCCGAGCGCTATATGGCCAGCTCCATCAAGGACGAACAGGATCTGGACTGGGAGACCTGGGCGGGCCGGCTCCAGGAGTACTTCTCCCATCTCGAGTTCCTCTTCAGCCCCACCCGCATCATCGTGGGCGGCGGGGTCTCCAAGAAGCACAAGCACTTCCTGCCCCTGCTGGATCTGAAGGCCGAGATCGTGCCGGCGAAGCTGCGCAACGAGGCCGGCATCGTCGGCGCCGCCGTGCTCGCGCATCGCGAGGAGAAGGCCCTGCTGAAGGCCGAGGCGAAACCGGAGAAGAAGAGCGCGAAGGAGGCAGAGAAGAAGGCCGCGCAGAAGGAACGGGCCAAGCGCGAGGCGGCGAAGTAACCGCAGCGCACTGAGGTTCCCCACCCCGGCTCCGCCGCACCCCGTGCGGGGTGCGGGGTGGACCAGTCGGCCTGTAAGCCGGGTTCTGTGATCGGCAGCCATCCCTCTACGATCGCCGTTGCCGACGACCTCCAGCGGTCCACCCGGGAACTCGGGCCGGCGCCCTCGAACGTTCCCTGTCTGACCTTGCTCCCGGTGGGGTTTGCCGTGCCGACCTCGTCACCGAGGCCGCGGTGGTCTCTTACACCACCCTTTCACCCTTACCGCCGCGCCCCGAGGGGTGCGGCGGCGGTCTGCTCTCTGTGGCACTGTCCCGCGGATCGCTCCGGGTGGGTGTTACCCACCACCGTGCCGGATGGAGCCCGGACTTTCCTCGGCCCCGGGGCCGAAGCCCCGAGGACGCGGCTGCCCGGCCGACTGGTCCGTGCTCAAGTCTACGTCGGCCACAGCGGGCCTCGTGCACCGCAGAGCCCGTGCGACGTGCGCAAGGTCTCCCCCACCCTGCCGCGCCCGCCGTGATGGACCGCCGAGAATGGACGGATGCTGATCCTGCTGCCGCCCTCGGAGACGAAGACCCGCCCCTCGGAGGTCGACGGCTCACCGCTGGATCTGGGGGCGATGACCCTGCCGCAGCTGGTCGAGCCGCGGCGCACGATGCTGCGCGCCGCCCAGCGCACCGCCGCCGGCGCCGAGGCCGCCGCGCGCCTGGGCGTCCCGGCCTCCGCCCCCGAGCTGGTGGGCCGCATGCTGCATCTGGAGCAGGAGCCGACGGCGCAGCCGCTGACGGTCTATTCCGGGGTGCTGTACGACCAGCTGCACCCCGATCTCGCGCCGGCCCCGGACCGGGACGTGCTGATCCAGAGCGCACTGTTCGGCCTGGTCGACGCCTTCCGTGATCGGATCCCGGCCTACCGCCTCTCGGCCGGCTCCACGCTCTCGCGCCTGGGGAAGGCCGGTTCCTGGTGGGGCCGGCAGCTGCGTCCCCTCGCCTCCGAGCTGCGCGCCGCACAGGCCCGCACCGCCTCGCCGCTGATCATCGACTGCCGCTCCGGCGGCTACCGCTCGATGATGGGCCTGCGCAGCGGTGACGGAGTGCGGGTGCTCGAGGTGGCACCGGTGCAGGAGCGAGCCGGGGTGCGGAGAGTGATCTCCCATGATGCGAAGCGCTATCGGGGCCTGGTGACCCAGGTGCTGCTGGAGCTGGACCACGCCCCGACCACGGCCGAGGAGGCCGCCCTGGCCGTCGGCGACGGGCTTGGCGAGCGGCTGCAGGTCGAGCTCGACGGCGACCGGCTGGTGATCGTGGACCGCGT
>JAKDUN010000395.1 GCA_030457675.1 Brachybacterium sp.
TCCTGCCGGAGATCGAAGGATCCAGCGCCCCGTAGTCGTAATCGAGATCAGGAAGTGTGTACTCAGCCATCATCGGTCCTTTCGTGGGGTAGATGTTCAGCGTATGACGTGACCATAGAACATCAAGCGTCCTTGAAGTCAACGCGGATCGTCACGGTTCGTCACCGGCGGATTCCTCGTCCTCGACGACGTCTTCGAGCCGGCGCGGGCCGGCGCCGGTCGCGGCGAGGGCGTCATCGGGATTCAGCAGCGCGCAGGCCTTCAGGGAGAGGCAGCCGCAGCCGATGCAGCCGGTGAGCTCGTGCTCGAGCCGCTCGATCGCGCGCCGCCGCTCCTCGAGCTTCTTCTTCCATCGTCGGGAGGCGCGCTGCCAGTCGGTGTGCGAGGGGGTGCTCTCCATCGGGACCTCGCCGAACGCTTCCCTCACGTCCGCCAGCGGCATGCCCAGCCGCTTGGCGACGGAGATCAGCGAGACCCGGCGCAGCATGTGGCGCGGATAGCGGCGCTGGTTGCCGCCGGTGCGCACCGAGCCCACCAGGCCGAGGTCCTCGTAGTAGCGCAGGGCGGAGGCCGCCACGCCCGTGCGGCGGCTCATCTCGCCGATGGTCAGCAGCTCGTCGGGCTCGAGTCCGGGGTTCACTCCGCTCCCTCCTCCTGGTCGCGCCTTGACCTCAAGTGCGCTTGAGATCCTACGCTCCTGGACGACGCCACAGGAAGGACCTCCCCATGACCTACGTGATCGCCCTGCCGTGCGTGGACGTGAAGGATCGCGCCTGCGTGGACGAGTGCCCCGTGGACTGCATCTACGAGGGCAACCGGATGCTCTACATCCAGCCCGACGAGTGCGTGGACTGCGGTGCTTGCGAGCCCGTCTGCCCGGTCGAGGCGATCTTCTACGAGGACGACACCCCGGACCAGTGGGCCGAGTACTACGACGCCAACGTCGACTTCTTCGACGACCTGGGCGCCCCCGGCGGCGCGGCGAAGATTGGCGTGATCGACAAGGACCACCCGATCATCGAGGCGCTGCCCACGCAGCCCAATCCGCTGGCCTGAGCGCCCTCGGCGGGCCTCGACCGCCTCACATCAGTGTCAGCTTCACCGACACGCCGCTGAACTGTGCTGATAAGCGCCCCGCGGACCGTACAGTGCGGTCATGACCGCTGTTGACATCCGTGTGACATCCGGGGATGAGGGCGTGCTGAGCATCGGCGAGCTGTCCTCTCGCACCCGTGTGAGCCCGCGCTCCCTGCGCTACTACGAGGAGCAGGGCCTACTCACCCCGCGGCGCACCGCGGCCGGGCACCGGCGCTTCGATGCCGAGGCCGTGGAGCGGGTGCTGCTGGTGCAGCGGCTCTTCGCGGCGGGCCTGTCCAGCACCGAGATCGCGCCGGTGCTGCCCGTCCTGTTCGGCGTCCATGACACCGCCGGCTCACTCGCCGCGCTGCGCCTCCACCGGGAGCGGCTCGCCCGGGAGATCGCCCGGCTCCGCGACACCACGGAGATCCTCGACGAGGTCCTCGAGGAGCACGAGCGCTCCTGATCCCTGCGGTGCCGGCTGGATGATCATCGACGTGGACACTCACGAGCGGGCGGTCGAGCTCGCTGGTGAGCTCTCGGCCGCGCCCGGCAAGGACGGCGCGCCGTTCCACGAGTGGCTCGAGCTGCGCCCCTTCTACGGCGTGACGCCCCCGACCACGGGATGAACGAGTCCCGGCTGTGGGAGCTGGTGCCCGCGGTGATCGGCGTCCTCCGCCGCCACGGCGCGGACGGCCGCCAGCACGGCGGAGCGGGATCATCTGGTGCGTCAGGCCGCGCGACTGCACTCCGGGTGATCAGGGACCGGCTCGGCCCCCGCGAATGTGCTCAGGAGACCTATGCGGAGCTGCCACACAGGTCCCCTGAGCACATTCTCCGACACCGCGCGTTCGATGCCCGATCAAGGACTCCGAGCAGGCGTGCCGCGTGGTGGACCCGCACCCCGCTTCAGCGGAGGTGGCGCTCGTAGGCCGCGGTGGTGAGGAAGGCGGGGAACTCCTCCCCCAGCACCGCCTCCTTCAGCAGCTCGGTCGCCTCGGGGAGCCGGCTCCTCCCGCCGCCGCCTCGCCCCGGCGCGCCTGCGAGCTCCTCGGCGCAGCGGTCGATGAAGTACTCGATCCGCTCCTTGACGATCGGCATGCCCTCCTCGGTGAGCATCCCCTGATTGATCCACTGCCACAGCTGGGATCGGGAGATCTCCGCGGTCGCGGCGTCCTCCATCAGGTGGTCGATCGCCACCGCTCCCTGGCCCTGCAGCCAGGAGTCGAGGTAGCGCAGCGCCACCTGGATGTTCTGCCGGATGCCGGCGGTGGTGATGGCCCCGCCCTCGACCCGCAGGTCCAGCAGGTCGGCGGCGGTGACGTGCACGTCCTGGCGCAGTCGCTCCAGCTGGTGGGGCCGTCCCTGGAGCACCGTGTCGAACTCGGCGCGGGCCGCGGGGATCAGGTCGGGATGGGCGACCCAGGTGCCGTCGAAGCCGTCGGCCGCCTCCCGGGACTTGTCCTCGCGCACCTTCGCGACGGCGTTCTCGGTGACCTCGGGATCGCGACGGTCGGGGATGAAGGCGCTCATCCCGCCGATCGCATGCGCGCCGCGACGATGGCAGGTGCTCACCAGCAGCTCGGTGTAGGCCCGCATGAACGG
>JAKDUN010000045.1 GCA_030457675.1 Brachybacterium sp.
GATGAGGCTGATGAGGCTGATGAGGCTGATGAGGCTGATGAGGCTGATGAGGCTGCAGAAGCTGTCGACGCGGAGGCTGCAGCGGGCGCAGAGGACGCACAGGGATCCGACGGTTCAGACGACGTCATCGCTGGCGACGTTCCGGAGCGCGTGCTGACGCCGGCTCCCGAGAACGAGCCGGGGGAGACCGCGTGATCCGTCGGCCGGACCCGTCCCTGCTCGACCTGCACGACGTGCTGCTCTTCGACCTCGATGGCACGCTCATGCACGGCGCGCAGCCGATCCCGCATGCCGCGGAGGCCGTCGAGATCGCGCGGACGTCAGGACGCGCCGTCGTCTTCGCCACCAACAACGCCTCTCGCACTCCGCAGCAGGCCTCCGAACACCTCGCCGTCGTGGGCATCGCCGCGCAGCCGGAGGAGTTCGTGACCTCCCCGCAGGTCGCCTCCCGCCTGCTCGCCGACCGGCTCGCTCCCGGCGCGAAGGTGCTCGTCGTCGGTGGTCCGAGCCTGGCCGCGCAGATGCGTGAGGTGGGCCTGGCCCCTGTGGACACCGACTCCGAGGACGTCGCCGCCGTGGTCCAGGGCTGGTCACCGGACCTGGACTGGTCGCGACTGGCAGAGGGCGCCTACGCGATCCGTCACGGTGCGTACTGGATGGCCACCAACGTCGACGCCACTCTGCCCACCGAGCGGGGCCTCGCCCCGGGCAATGGATCGATGGTCGCGGCACTGCGTCATGCCACCGGGGTGGAGCCGGCTGTGGCCGGCAAGCCCGAACCCGGCATGTTCGAGGTCGCGGCTCGTGATCACGGAGCGCGCAGGCCGCTGATCATCGGCGACCGCCTCGACACCGACATCGAAGGTGCGGTGCGAGCCGGGATGGAGTCCCTGCTCGTGCTCACGGGCGTCGACGGGATCGAGGCCGCGCTCCGCGCCGAGCCGATCCGTCGGCCCACCTTCATCCTGCCTGACCTCGCCCAAATCGCCGCACCGTTCCCGCTGCCGGTCGTGGACGGTGACCGTGCCCGCTGCGGCGCCGTCAGCGCTACCTGGCACGCCGGGGACATCGCCGTCCACGGGGATCCGGACGATCCGCGGGTGCTGCGCGCCGTCCTGGCCCTGCTGCGCGAGCACAGCGCCGAGAGCGCCTGGACGGGAGAGCTGCACGAGCAGCACGACACCGCACCGGCGCCCTCCGCGCGGTGAGCGGCGAGCGGGTCGACGTCGCGCTGCTCGCCGCCGGCCTCGCCCGGTCCCGCAGCCACGCCCGACGGATCATCGACGAGGGCCGTGCCCGGGTCGACGGGCGCGCGATCGCCAAGCCCTCGACCCCGGTCGCTGCCGACGCCGTGCTCGAGGTCGTCGACGTCCCCGATGGCGTCGAGTTCGCCTCCCGGGCCGCTCACAAGCTCGCCGGAGCGCTCGAGACGCTGGCGCTCGACCCCGCCGACCGTCGGTGCCTGGACGCCGGTGCCTCCACCGGGGGATTCACCGATGTGCTGCTGCGCCGGGGCGCCGCCGCCGTCATCGCCGTCGACATCGGCCACGACCAGCTCGCCCAGCACGTGCGCGCCGATCCCCGGGTCACCGTCCGGGACGGCACCAGCGTGCGGGACCTCACGCCTGCGCTGCTGGGGACCACGGTCGACCTGATCGTCGCAGACCTCTCCTTCATCTCCCTGCGCACCGTGGTCCCCGCCCTGGCCGGGGTGGTCCGCGCCGACGGAGAACTGCTGGTCATGGTCAAACCCCAGTTCGAGGTGGGCCGGGCCGCTCTGCCCAAGTCCGGCGTGGTCAGCGACAGCGCCGCTCGGACGGGCGCGGTCCGCGGCGTGGCCGAGGAAGCCGCCCGCGCGGGCCTGCTCACTCTCGCCGTCGGCCCGAGCGCCCTGCCGGGACAGGACGGGAATCGAGAGTATTTCCTCCATCTGCGACCGCACGGCGCGACCTCCGCGCTGGACGCCGGGGCCTGTGACATGATCGAGTCGGCCGTGCGCGGGGACGGTCCGCGGCGCCGCCGCGACCAGCACACCACCGAGGAGGACTGACCAGCATGCGACGCTTCCTCCTGTACGTGCACACTGGTCGGCGCGCCGCCCTGCAGGCGATGCTCAGCGTGCTCGAGGAGCTCCGGCTGAGGAACGTGCGCGCCGTCGTCGTCGAGGACCAGGTCAACGAGATCCTCGCCCTGCCCGAGGACGTGGCCCCACCGAAGCTGCTGACCTTCCTCACCAACGGCGCCGTCGACGTCATCGATGCCGTCGCCGCCGGAGACCTCGTCGAGCTCGGGATCGTGCTCGGCGGTGACGGCACCATCCTGCGGGCGCTCGAGGCGGTGCGTGCCGCCGACGTCCCCGTCCACGGTGTGAACCTCGGGCACGTGGGCTTCCTCGCCGAGAGCGAGGTCGAGGACCTCTCGATCACCGTCTCCCGCCTGCTGGACCGCGACTACGAGGTCGAGCAGCGCTCTACCCTCGAGATCACGGTGCTCGACGCCGAGGACGAGGTCCTCGCCCAGCACTGGGCACTGAACGAGGCCTCCCTGGAGAAGGCCGACCGCAAGAAGATGATCAACGTCGCCATCGAGATCGACGGGCGCCCGGTCTCCTCCTTCGGCGCCGATGGCGTGCTGCTGTCGACGCCCACCGGCTCGACCGCCTACGCGTTCAGCGCCGGCGGCCCGGTGATCTGGCCCGAGGTCGACGCGATGATGCTGATCCCGCTGGCCGCCCATGCGCTGTTCGCCCGCCCCCTGGTGCTCGGCCGCTCCTCCGAGGCCGCGGTCGAGATGACTCTCGACAACCGTGACGATGCCATCCTCATCCTGGACGGCCGCCGCGGCGCGGACATCACCGCCGGCATGCGCGTCGAGGCCCGGCTGTCCCCGCAGTCCGTGCGACTGGCCCGACTGGCACCGACCCCCTTCGCGGATCGCCTGGTCGAGAAGTTCCAGCTGCCGGTCGTGGGCTGGCGGGGGCGCGGCCCCCGCACCCGCTGAAGCAGGAAGGGCTCCATGCTGTCCACGCTCCGGATCCGCCATATCGGCGTGATCGACGACGCGATGCTCGACTTCGGTCCCGGCTTCACGGCCCTGACGGGTGAGACCGGTGCCGGCAAGACGATGATCGTCACCGGATTGACGATGCTGCTGGGCGGCCGGCTCGACCGCGGGCGCACCAGCGGCTCCAGCACCGTGGACGGCACCCTCTCGCTGACCGGGCACACCGAGCTCGCCGAGTCCCTCGACGAGCTCGGTGCGGAAGAGGACGACGGCGAGGTGCTGGTGGTCCGGCGTGTCACCCGCGACGGCCGCTCCCGGGCGCAGATCGGCGGGGTCCCCGTCCCGATCGGCACCCTGTCCCGCCTCGTGGGCACTGCGGTGACCGTGCACGGCCAGTCCGATCAGCAGCGGCTGCGAGACCTCGATGCCCAGCGGGACGCGCTGGACCGCTTCGCCTCCGCGGAGATCGGGCCGCTGCTGGCCCGGCACCGGGAGCTCTGGCGCGAGCGCTCAGCTCTCGCCGAGCGTCTCGCCGAGCTCGATGCCCTCCTCGCCGAGCGCGAGCGCCGGGGGACCGCGCTGCGGGAGGCCCTCGAGCGGCTCGAGCAGGCCGATCCGCAGGAGGACGAGGATGCCTCGCTGCGGACCGAGATCGAACGCCTGGGCAACGCCGAGGAGCTCCGCGGCGCTGCCGGGCAGGCGGCGCTGGCCCTGGTCGGGGACGATGACGGTCCGGCCGCGGCATCGCTGCTGGCCATCGCCGCCGAGGCATTGGACCGGGCGGCGCGCACCGATCCCACGCTCGCGCCGACTCTGGAGCGGCTGGACTCCGTGCGCATCGAACTGTCGGACGTCGCCGCGGAGATCTCCCGCTATGCGGAGGACATCGATGCCTCGCCCGGCCGGATCCAGGAGGCCCATGAGCGTCTCCACGAGCTGACGGTGCTGGTGCGGGACCTCGGGGCCCTGCTGCCCGGCGCCGACGGCCCCGCCGAGGACATCACCACGCTGCTGGCGACCTCCCGCACCGCAGCCATCGACCTCGATCGTTTCGAGGGCGCGGAACAGGAGCGCTCTGGGGCTGCCTCCCGGCTCGCCGAGCTCGAGGAGGAGCTCTCCGCGGCCGCCGCCGCCCTCACCGCGGCCCGCACCGAGGCCGCCTCCACGCTCTCCTCGGCCGTCCAGGAGGAGCTGCGCCATCTCGAGATGCCCGATGCGGACATCCGGGTGGACGTGACCGTGCAGACCCATCGCTCCCACGGCCGGGACGCGGTCGCGATCCTGCTCGCCCCCCATCCCGGAGCCCAGCACCTGCCCGTGTCCCAGGCCGCCTCCGGCGGCGAGCTCTCCCGTGTGATGCTCGCCCTCGAGGTCGCGCTGTCCTCCTCCCGCAGCGACCGCTCCGCCGCGCCGGTGTTCGTCTTCGACGAGATCGACGCGGGCATCGGGGGCCGGGCGGCGCTCGCGGTGGGACAGCGGCTGGCCCGGCTGGCCCGGCATGCGCAGGTGATCGTCGTGACCCACCTGCCCCAGGTCGCCGCCCACGCCGGCACGCACCTGCAGATCGTGAAATCCTCCCGCGAGGGAACCACCAGCTCGACCGTGGAGACCCTCGACCGGCCGGCCCGGATCCGAGAGCTGGCCAGGATGCTCGCCGGTGACGACGCCTCCGACGTGGCGCTCGCCCACGCCGAGGAGCTGCTGGACGAGGCCCGCGTCGTCACCGGGAAGAGCTCCGCCCAGGGAGCACGTCGATGAGCGCGGAGGCCGCGGTCACGGGCATCGCCCGGCTCGGCAAGCGCACCAAGGACCTCACCAAGCGCCTGCAGCCCGGGGACATCGCGATCATCGACCACGAGGACATCGACCGAGTCGCCGCCGAGGCACTGGTCGAGCGGGAACCGGCCGCCGTGCTCAACGTCGCCGCCTCCACCTCGGGCCGCTACCCGAACGCCGGGCCGCGGATCCTGATCGATGCCGGGATCGTCCTGGTCGATGACCTGGGCGCCTCCGTCTTCGAGGAGATCCGGGACGGGCAGTCGATCACGGTGACGAGGGGCGAGGTGACACTCGACGAGGTCGTCATCGCCCACGGCACCCATCAGGATGACGAGACCGTCACCGCCTCCCTCGAGATCGCGCGCGAGGGGCTGTCCGAGCAGCTCGAACTGTTCGCCGAGAACACCATGGAGTACATGCTCAGGGAGCGGGACCTGCTGCTGGACGGGATCGGCGCCCCGGATGTGCGCACCCGCATGGACGGTCGACCGGTCCTGATCGTGGTCCGCGGATACCACTACAAGGAGGATCTCGGCACGCTCAAGCCCTTCCTGCGCGAGAACCGCCCGATCATCATCGGCGTCGACGGCGGGGCCGATGCCGTGATCGAGGCGGGCTTCCACCCCGACATGATCATCGGTGACATGGACTCGGTCTCCGACCGTGCGCTGAGCAGCGGCTCCGAGCTGGTCGTCCATGCCTACCGGGACGGCCGGGCCCCGGGGATGGAGCGTCTCGCCGAGCTGGGCCTGGCAGAGGACGCGATCGCCTTCCCCGCCGCGGGCACCAGCGAGGACATCGCGATGCTGCTGGCCGACGAGAAGGGCGCCTCCGTGATCGTCGCCGTCGGCACCCACGGCACCCTCGAGGAATTCCTCGACAAGGGCCGCGCCGGCATGAGCTCGACCTTCCTCACCCGCCTGCGGATCGGCTCCAAGCTCGTGGACGCCAAGGGTGTCTCCCGCCTGTACCGTCAGAGGATCTCGACCTTCCAGCTGGTGCTGCTCGCACTGGCCGGGCTCGCCGCACTCGCCGTCGCGCTCTGGGCGACCCCCGGCGGGCAGGCGCTGGTCCAGATCCTCGGCGCCCGCCTGGACGGGATCCTGTCCTGGTTCACCATGCTGTTCTCACCCCGGGTCACCGGGGCGTAGGAGGAACCCGACCTCGTGATCGACTTCCGATATCACCTCGTCTCGCTGATCTCCGTGTTCCTGGCACTGGCCGTGGGCATCGTGCTCGGCGCCGGCCCGCTGCGCGAGAATCTCGGCGACCAGCTCGCCGGCCAGGTCGAGCAGCTGCGCACCGAGCAGGAGCAGCTGCGCTCGGACTCGGAGGAGCTCGCCACCAAGAACGACCAGCTGGCGACCTTCATCTCGGAGCTCGGCCCAGAGCTCGTCGCGGGGACCCTCGCCGGGAATCAGGTCGCGGTGATCACCGATGACAGCTCCACCCGTCCCGGCGTCGAACGCATGGTGGCCCTGCTGAACGATGCCGGCGTCGAGTCCCCGGTGCGGATCGGCCTCCAGCCGGCGCTGTGGTCCCCGGACGCCGGTGAGGAGCGTGCCGCGACGGTCGAGGAGATCCGAGCCATCGCCCCCGCGGCCCTCGCCGCCGATCCCGACGGGGAGCACACCGATGCCGCGCAGCTGTCCGGACTGATCCCGACGCTGCTGCGCGGGGGCGAGGAGCTCCCGCCGGAGCTGCGCTCGCAGCTGTGGCAGGTGCTGATCGACCACCAGATGGTCGTGATCGACGGCCAGACGCCCACCCGAGTCGACGCCGTGATCTATACCGGTGCCGCCCCGGAGGAGCTCTCCGTCGAGACGGAGGACGAGGCCGTGGCGACCGAGCGGGCACAGGCGCTGCTGGCCGCCCAGACCCATCTGCTCACCGAGCTCGCCGGAACCGGGCTGCCCGCAGTCGTCTCCGCCACCACCCCGGGCAACGACGCCTCCACCGGCATCCTGCGCACCGTGCGCGGCGACCACGCCTTCGACGCCCTCTCGACCACCGACCGGCTCCAGGAGCCGGATGGGCCGCTGCTGTCCGTGCTCGCCCTGGTCGAGCAGACACGAGGCGGTTCGGGCTCCTACGGCACCACCGGCGATGCCGAGGAGCGCCTGCCGGCCCTGCCCGAGACGCAGGGGATCGAGGACGCGGCCGAGGAGCAGGGGGCGGGCGAGGAGAGCACCGCCCCGCAGCCCTCCGACGGGGGAGGCGAGGTATGAGCCGCTCGCTTCGTGAGGAGCTGCGACGGCGCAACTTCGCCGGACGCCAGGTGAGCCTCGCCGAGGGGGTGCTGGTCGTCGTCGGCACCACTGCACTGGCGGCCCGCGGCGGCCGGACGGCGGATGCCGCCGTCCTCGCCGGGATCGGCGCGCTCGGCCTCCTCGACGACCTGATCGAGCCGCATGTGCGCCAGGCCGGGCGCCCCGCCACCAAAGGGCTGCGCGGCCACCTCGGCGCACTGCGCACGGGCCGGCTGACCACCGGCGCAGCCAAGGCGCTGGGCATCCCGCTGGGGGCGTGGGCCGGTGCCCTCGCCGCGCCCCCACCGCGGGGCGGGGCGATGGTGATGGCCGACGCCGCGCTGATCGCCGGCTGCGCGAACCTCGCCAACCTCCTGGACCTGCGCCCCGGCCGGGCGCTGAAGGCGGTGCTCCCCGCCGCGATCCTTCTGGCCCTCGGCACGGAGGAGGGTCCGCGCGACCGCAGCGGGCGAGACCTCGCCCTCGCCGCCGCCGTGCCCGGCCTGCTCGCCCTGCCTGCGGACCTGCGCGAGCGCGGCATGCTCGGTGACGCCGGCGCGAACGTCCTGGGGGCGGCCGTGGGCGGTGCCGCGACCCGGCGCCTTCCCGCCCCGGCCCGGCTCTGCCTGCTGGGCGTCGTCGTCGCGCTGACCCTGGCCAGCGAACGGCTCAGCTTCAGCGCCGTCATCGAACGCACCGGAGGTCTGCGAGCCCTGGACCGGCTCGGCCGGATGCCCGTCTCCGCCGCGGCCACGGACGGGACGCCCCCGGAGCCCGGCACGGATCCGGAGTCGCAAGCATGAGCCCGACTGCTCCGAGACCCACCCGGGCCCCGCACCGGCGCACCTCCATCGCCCGCTCCGTGCTGCGCGGAGCCGGGGTGATCCTGGTGGTCACCGTCTTCGCCCGCATCCTCGGTTTCCTGCGCTACCTCGTCTTCGGTGCGAGCATCGGTGCCGGTGACGTCGGCACCGCCTACTCCACGGCGAACATGCTGCCGAATGTGCTGTTCGAGGTCGCCGCCGGCGGTGTGCTGGCCGCCGTGGTGGTCCCGCTGATCGCGGGACTGGTGCCCGAGGGCGATCCCGCCGACCACGTCGGCACCGGGGCGACCGGCTCAGCGGGAGCCGTCGGCCCCGTCGGCGCCACCGGCCCCGGCGCGACGACCGGTGCCACCGATATCGCCGGCACCGCCGGAGCGCTGCGACCGGTCGGGCAGGAGCACGCAGCGGAGCAGGAGCACGCAGCGGAGGAGGACCGGGCCACGTCGGCCCAGCCGGCACCGGGTGACGGCGCCGCCCTCGCCGACCGCATCGTCTCGACGCTGCTGACCTGGACGCTGCTGGGCACCGGGGCACTCACCGCGCTGGTGATCCTCTTCTCAGATCCGCTCGCCCAGCTCCTGCTGGCCGGCGACGGGGCAGGGGATCCGGGAGTGGCGCTGGGCGCGGCCCTGCTGCGGATCTTCGCGTTCCAGCTCCCGCTGTACGGGCTCTCCGTGGTGCTGGCAGCCTATCTGCAGGCCCGCAAACGCTTCCTCTGGCCCGCGATGATGCCGCTGCTGTCCTCGGTGACGGTGATGATCTCCTATCGCGTCTACGCCCACCTGGTCCCCGCGGTCGCGACCTCCACCACCATCGGCCAGGGCGCCGTGTGGTGGCTGGGCTGGGGGACCACGGCCGGGGTCGCCACCATGACGCTGCCCGTGGTCGTGATGTCCCTGCGCTCGGGTCTGCGCCTGCGTCCCTCCCTCACCATGCCGCACGGCTTCGGCCGACGGGCCCTCGCGCTCGGAGGAGCCGGGCTGGGAGCCGTCGGCGCCCAGCAGCTCGTCATGGCCCTGGTGATGCTCCTGGCGATGCGTGCCGGGGGCGTGGGCACCCTGCCCGTCTTCCAGTACGGACAGGCCCTGTACCTCCTGCCCTACGCTGTGCTGGTGGTGCCGCTGGTGACCTCGGTGTTCCCGCATCTGTCCGAGCTGCGACTGGTCGGCGACCGTGCCGGCTTCGCGAAGGTCGCCGCGGCCTCGGTGCGCACGGTGATGGCGGTCTCGGTGGTGGGAGCCGCGATGCTGCTGGCCGCCGGCCCCGCCCTCGAGCAGTTCTTCCGCCTGATCGATCGTGCCGGCGCGACGGGGGTCGGCTCCACCACCGCCGGGCTCGCGCTGGGGCTGGTCGGCTTCGCCGTGGCGACCCAGTGCACGCGGATCCTCTCGGCCGCGCTGCGCGCCCGCGACGCGCTGCTGGTGGGGTCGCTGGGCTGGCTGGTCGCCGGGGTCGGGATCCTCATCGTGGTCCTGCCGAGCCCCCAGCGCTCCGCGGCCGAGGCGGCGACCGTCTTCGCCCTGGCGATCTCGCTCGGCATGGCGCTGGCCGGCCTGATGGGCCTGGCCCGGATCGCCGACGTGCTCGAGCACGGAGGCCACCTCGCCCAGGTCCGCCGCACCGCGATCGTGGTGCCGTTCGCGGTGCTGGGCGGCGGCATCCCCGGCCTGCTGCTCGGCAGGCAGCTGGTGACCTCGGGTGCGGGGGAGGTGCGCACGGTGCTGATCGGCATCCTGTGCGGTCTGGTCTCCGCGCTCCTCTCGGCGGCGCTGATGGCCGCCGCCGATCCCGAGACCACGCGCCGTCTGCTGCGCCGGGTCCGGGCAGGCCGCCACGGCGTGATGAGGCCGGCGCCGTGAGGATCCTGCTGGTGCGTCCCGCGGCGAGCGGCGGACTGGCCGCCCACGTCGATCACGAGCTGGCTCTGCTCACCGCTGCCGGTCGAGATGTCGCCGAGGCCCCGGTGCGGATCGGGGAGCGCCCGCATCCCCTCGCGGACCTGCGCACCGTGCGCACACTGCGAGAGGTGCTCGGTGCCTCCGCTCCGGTGACGCTCCACGCCCACGGGCTGCGCGCCGGGGCGCTGGCCGCCCTCGCGGTCCGGCGACGTCGGGGGCAGCGCCTGGTGGTCACCCTGCACAACCGCACCGTCGGCTCCCGCGCGACGCGTGCCGTCGGCGCCGGGCTGCTGCGGATCCTGGCCCGCGGCGCCGACACCGTGCTCGCCGTCTCCCCGGACCTCGCTGAGACCGCTCGCCGTGCGGGGGCCCGCGACGTCCGGCACGCCGTGATCCCTGCCCCGGAGCCGGGGGCCCCGGAGCCGGCAGTGTCGGGAGAGCCGACCGTGTCGCGGGAGCGGGAGGAGCCCGCCGACGCACCGTCCCCCGGCGACGGGGTCCCGCGCACCGAGCAGCTCGAGATCCTCGTGATCGCCCGCCTCGCAGCGCAGAAGGGTCTGGATGACCTGCTGGATGTCGCCGCGGTGCTCCGCGAGGGCGCGCCGGTGAGGATCCGGGTCGCCGGAGACGGGCCGCTGCACGGGGAGCTCTCCGCCCGTCTCCGTGCCGAGCACCTCCCGGTGGAGCTGCTCGGGCGCCGCAGCGATGTCCCTGCACTGCTCGCCGCTGCCGACCTCGTGGTCTCGGCCGCCCACTGGGAGGGGCAGCCGGTGTCCCTCCAGGAAGCGCTCCGGGCCGGACGGGCCATCGTGGCGACCGATGCGGGTGGGACGCGCTGGGTCACCGGCGATGCCGCCACGCTGGTCCCCGTCGGCGACGTGCCCGCCCTCGCCGCCGCGATCACGGCGCTCGCCGACCCCGAGGCGCGCCGCATCGCCGAAGCCGCCTCCCGGCGCCGAGCCCGGGACCTGCCCACCGCCACGGATCTGCTCGTCCAGCTCGACGAGGTGCTCGTCGCGGGCGACTCCGACTGGTAGGTTGGGGGTCCGTGGCAGATACCAGCGCGAACACCCCCCAGTCAGGCACCGGCCCCATCCCCCGGAGCGGGGCGGCCCCCACGGCCAAGCCCTTCCGGAATCCGGGCACCACCAGGCACATCTTCGTCACCGGCGGAGTCGTCTCGAGCCTCGGCAAGGGGCTGACGGCTTCCTCGCTGGGGATGCTGCTGCGCAGTCGTGGCCTGCGGGTCACGATGCAGAAGCTCGATCCGTACCTCAACGTGGACCCGGGCACCATGAACCCGTTCCAGCACGGCGAGGTGTTCGTCACCGAGGACGGTGCCGAGACCGACCTGGACATCGGCCACTACGAGCGCTTCCTGGACGAGGACCTCACCGCCGACGCGAACGTCACCACCGGGCAGGTGTACTCCAGCGTGATCGCCAAGGAGCGGCGCGGGGAGTACCTCGGCGACACCGTGCAGGTGATCCCCCACATCACCGACGCGATCAAGCAGTCGATGCGCTCCCAGGCTCACCACGACGTGGACGTGGTGATCACGGAGATCGGTGGGACCGTCGGCGATATCGAGTCCCAGCCCTTCCTCGAGGCCGCGCGTCAGGTGCGACAGGACATCGGGCGGGAGAACGTGTTCTTCGTGCACGTGTCGCTGGTGCCCTTCATCGGCCCGTCGCAGGAGCTGAAGACCAAGCCCACCCAGCACTCCGTGGCGGCGCTGCGCTCCATCGGCATCCAGCCTGACGCGATCGTCCTGCGCTCGGACCGCGAGCTCCCCGTCTCCGTGAAGACGAAGATCTCCGCGATGTGCGACGTCGACCTCGATGCGGTTGTCACCTGCGCAGACGCACCGTCGATCTACGAGATCCCGCTGGTGCTGCACGGCGAGGGGCTCGACGCCTACGTCATCCGCCGCCTCGACCTGCTCAGCCACGACGTCGACTGGACCCAGTGGGAGGAGCTGCTGCGCAGGGTGCACGACCCCACCTACGAGGTCACCGTCGCCCTGGTGGGCAAGTACGTCGACCTGCCCGACGCCTATCTCTCGGTCACCGAGGCGCTGCGCGCCGGCGGCTTCCACCACCGAGCGGAAGTGGTGCTGCGCTGGATCGAGTCCGATCTCTGCGCGAGCGAGGAGGGTGCCGCCGAGCAGCTGAAGGACGCCGATGCGATCGTCGTGCCCGGAGGGTTCGGCATCCGCGGGGTCGATGGCAAGGTCGGCGCCCTCCACCACGCCCGCAGCCACGGCATCCCCGCCCTGGGTCTGTGCCTGGGCATGCAGTCGATGGTGATCGAATACGCCCGCCGCGAGCTCGCCCTCCCCACCGCGCATTCCAGCGAGTTCGACCCTGACACCGACCATCCGGTGGTGGCGACGATGGCGGAGCAGCAGGAGGTCCTCTCCGGGCGGGGCGATCTCGGCGGCACCATGCGGCTGGGCTCCTACCGGCACACCCTCGAGGAGGGGTCGCTGGTGGCCCGCACCTACGGCGCGACCGAGGTCTCCGAGCGGCACCGCCACCGCTACGAGGTCAACAACCTCTACCGTGATCGGCTCCAGCAGGCCGGGCTGCGGATCTCCGGCACCTCGGTCCTCGAGGACGGTCGTTCGCTGGTGGAGTTCGTGGAGCTCGACCCCGAGGTGCACCCGTTCTACGTCGGCACCCAGGCCCATCCCGAGCTGAAGTCCCGCCCCACCCGCGCGCATCCGCTGTTCGCCGGCCTGATCGGAGCGGCGGTGCAGAGGCAGAAGGACACCCGCCTGCTGGAGGTCGACCCGCCTGCACGGGACGAGCCGGTGCTCGGGACCGCAGCACAGACCGGGCCCGAGGAGACTGCGCCCGAGAGGACCGCGCAGGAGTGAGGACATGAGCATGGACGAGAACACCACCGCTCGGGGGACGGCGGCCCCCGGGGCACCAGTGCAGGACGAGCCCGGACAGCGTCCGGTCGCCGCCCGGCGACGACTCCACGACGGCATGGTCTTCGACCTCGTGCGGGACACCGTCGACTTCAGCGAGGGAGTGCGCTTCGATCGCGAGTACGTATGGCACACCGGCGCCGTGGCGGTGCTCGCCCTCGACGAGACGGACCGGGTGCTGATGATCCGGCAGTACCGCCATCCCGTGGGCCATGCGCTGTGGGAGATCCCGGCGGGGCTGCTCGATCTGGACGGCGAGGCCCCGCACGTCGCCGCCGCCCGGGAGCTCGCCGAGGAGACCGGGTACGACCCCACCGGGATGCGGACCCTCGTGGACCTGCGGCCCAGTCCCGGCGGCAACGACGAGGTCATCCGCGTCTACCTCGCCACCGGGGTCCGTCGCAGCCAGGACGAGTTCGAACGCACCGACGAGGAGGCCGAACTGGTCTCCCGGTGGGTACCCCTGCACGAGGCGGTCGACGCAGTGCTCGAGGGGCGCATCACCAACGCCACCACCGTCTCCGCGGTGCTAGCGCTGCAGGTGCTGCGCGCGCAGGGACATGGCACAGGCGAGCTCCGTCCCGCCGATGCCCCGTTCATGGCACGACCCGGCAGGGACTGAGCAGCCGGGCGGTCGGCTCACTCCGGCTCGGTCAGCGCCCGATGGATCACCGGGGCCGCCTGCTCGACCTGCCAGGGCCGGGCTCCGAGCTCGGCCAGCTGCTCGGCGAGCTCGGGCTCCGCCGGCGCCTGCTCGTGCTCCCAGACCCACTGGCGCAGCACCGCGGGCTGCAGTAGGTTCTCCGGCGGCATCTCGAGGTCCTCGGCGCGCTGGCCCGCCGCGGCGCGCACCAGCTGGTAGCGCTCGGAGACCTCGGGGTACTTCTTCGACCAGAGCTTGTGCGGCGGGGGATAGGAGCGCTCGGTGCGCTCGGGCAGATGCGCGGCAGGGAGCTCCAGCCCGGTCCGGGCCGCCTGCCACCAGGTGTCCTTCCGGCGCAGCTTTGCAGGCAGTGCCTTGTCGAAGGCTTCCCGGCCCCGCGGGGCCTCCTTCGCCGCCGCCACGAGATCACGATCCTTGATCACGCGATGGGGGGAGAGATCCTCGGCACCGGCGATCTCGTCACGGCGGCTCCACATCTCGCGCGCCGCGGCGAGCTGCCGGACCGAGCGCAGGGCGCCGAGGCCGTGCAGCCCCCGCCAGCTCGAGGACCGGGTGGGCCCGTGCTCCCGAGTGCGCTCGTGCTCGAACTCCTGACGTGCATACTCTTCCTTGCCGGCGGTTCGCAGCCGATCCTGCAGGATGTCGCGCACCTCGACCAGGACCTCGACGTCGAGCGCGGCGTAGGTGAGCCAGCCCTCCGGCAGCGGCCGCTTCGACCAATCGGCCGCGGAATGCTCCTTGGCCAGGCGCAGCCCCAGGGTGTCCTCGACGACCGCGCCGAGACCCACCCGCTCCATTCCCAGCAGCCGGGCGGCCAGCTCGGTGTCGAAGAGTGTGCCGGGCCGCAGCCCGATCTCGGCGAGGCTCGGAAGATCCTGGCCTGCGGCATGCAGCACCCACTCCCGCTCGGCGAGCAGGGACGTGAGCGATCCGGGCATGGTGAAGGCGAGCGGATCGATGAGGGCGGTGCCGGCCGAGTCGGTGCGCAGCTGCACCAGGTAGGCGCGGGAGCTGTAGCGGTAGCTCGAGGCGCGCTCGGCGTCCACGGAGACCGGCTCCTCGGGGGCGGAGGCCGCGGCCTCGCACCAGGCCAGCACCGGTTGGATGCGGTCGATGACCGGTACCAGACCGTCGCGTGGAGCCTTCAGAGCGGTGACGGCGGGGGATTCTGTCACCGGGTGTCACCGGCTTCCTCGGGGCGCGGGGCCCTCGCATG
>JAKDUN010000046.1 GCA_030457675.1 Brachybacterium sp.
CGCGCTCCCCGCGATTCCCCACATCACTCCACCGCGGGTCCCTCCATCCCTCCATCACCCTCCCCTCGTTTCGGTTGTGCGTGTCGGGTGGTCGCTGACCTGGGGCTTCGCTGACGGTGGTGCTGTGGGGGTGCTCCGGCAGCAGTGGATCGCGGAGCCGAAACACTCTGAGGGACATGCCCGGCGAGAATTTCCCCCCACTGCGCCCCATGTCGCTGACCTGGCGTGATGTCGTCCATGTTGGGTGAACAGGGGGAATCTGGCGCCATTGGTGGGGAGTAGTGGGGTAAAGTGGGGAGCGTTGGGAGGAGAGGGAGTTCCGGATCGCGAGTCGTGGCAGGTGAAGGAGGGCGTGGATGTTCCTCGGCACCTACACGCCCAAGCTCGACGAGAAGGGTCGCCTGATCTTCCCGGCGAAGTTCCGCGACGAGCTCGCCTCGGGACTGGTCATGACTCGTGGACAGGAGCACTGCATCGCCGTGTATCCGCTCATGGAGTTCCGCCAGAAGCTCGAGGAGGCCCGTCGGGCGCCCACCACCGAGAAGCGCACCCGTGACTACCTGCGCGTGCTGCTCTCCGGCGCGGAGGACGTCATCCCGGACAAGCAGGGCCGCATCACCATCCCGGGCCACCTGCGCACCTACGCGGGCCTGGACCGGGAATGCGCCGTCATCGGCGCTCTGGATCGTCTCGAGATCTGGTCGCTCCCGGAGTGGGAGACCTACCTTGAGCAGAAGGAGGAGGGCTTCGCGGAGACCTCCGAGGAGGTGATCCCCGGTTTGTTCTGAGCTCGACTCGATCGACTCTCCGTCCTGTGAGACCTCTCGTCGTTCCCGCCCCGACGCAACTTCCCCGGTGGCGGGTCGGGAACGACGGGGAATCTGGCAGGACGGCACTGCGGAAGGATCGCGGAGCCGAGCAGGGTGCAGGACGCGGATCACCACAGACAGCACGACAGCACCGACCCAGGGGAGGGGTGACATGGACCAGACGCACAGCGGCCGACCGAGCGAGGACCGGCACGTCCCCGTCCTCCTGGACACCTCGGTCCAGCTCCTCGCCCCCGCACTGCAGGAGCCCGGTGCGATCCACGTCGACGCCACGCTGGGGATGGGCGGTCACGCCTCTGCCGTTCTCCGGGCCGCCCCGGACGCACAGCTGGTGGGCATCGACCGCGACCCTCAGGCTCTCGCCCTCGCCCGGGAGCGGCTGGACCGTGACGGTGTGGGGGAGCGGGCCACCCTGGTCCATGCCACCTACGACCAGATCCCCGAGGTGCTCTCGGATCTCGGTCTGCCCGGCGCGCACGGGCTGATGATGGATCTGGGTCTGTCCAGCTTCCAGATCGACACCGCGGACCGCGGCTTCTCCTACGCCGTCGACGCCCCACTGGACATGCGGATGGATCCCACCTCCGACGGGCCCACGGCCGCAGACCTGCTGGCGGACCTGCCTGAGGCGGAGATCGCCCGTATCCTCCGCGACCTCGGCGACGAGCGCTTCGCCAAGCGGATCGCCCGCCGTGTCGTCGAACAGCGCGAGGAGGCACCGCTGACCCGCAGCGGCGAGCTCGTCGAACTCCTGGAGCGGGCGATCCCCACCGCGTCGAAGATCAGCGGGGGGCATCCCGCCAAACGCACCTTCCAGGCGCTGCGGATCGCCGTGAACGAAGAGCTCGAGATCCTCGCCGCTGCCGTCGAGTCCGCCCTCGACTGCCTTCACGTCGACGGCCGGATCGTCGTGGAGTCCTACCACTCCGGTGAGGATCGCCTGGTCAAGACGGCGTTCACCCGTCGCACCCGCTCTTCCGCCCCGCCCGGGCTCCCGGTGGAGCTGGAGGAGCACAAGCCCACCTTCTCCCCCCTCGTGCGCGGCGCCCTCCAGGCCGACGACGCCGAGCGCGACACCAACTCCCGCGCAGCCTCCGTCCGGCTGCGTGCACTGACCCGAACCCGACCCGAGCAGGGAGCACACTGAGATGGCCAGCACCTCTGCCGTTCATGCACCCGCGATCCGCCCGGTCCGCGGGACTCGGCGCTCCTCCGCTGCGCGCCCCGGGCTGACCGTCGTCGCCAGCCCCAAGACCGCGGGCAGCTCGATGCCGTTCACCATGCTGTGCACGCTGATCGTCGTGGCGACCCTCGCCGCCCTGCTCTATCTCAACATCCAGATGTCGGACACGAGCTACGAGATCGCCCGACTGCAGAACCAGTCACAGCGGCTCACGGAGGAGAGCCAGGCGCTCGCCGAGACGAACGAGCGCCTGGGCACGCCGCAGGAGCTCTCGCGCCAGGCGCGAGAGATCGGCATGGTCCCGGTATCGGATCCGGCATATATCGACCTCGACACGGGCGAGATCATCGGAGAGACGTCCCCGGCGGCGCAGACTGGGGTCAATCCGGAGCTGGCCGAGGTGCCCGAGAAGGTCGCCGTGCCGCCGGCTCAGATCTATGACGAGCCCACCGCCTATCACGGCATGGGCAACGAAGGGGCCTGAGGATGACGCCACCGCGCAGCAGCCGGCGGAACACCACCCGACCTGCGGGCGGTGCACGGAGACCGCGTTCCGGCGGCACGGGAGCATCCCTCATCCCACCACCCCGGGTCGGTGAACCCTCCACCCGCCATCGACTGCTCATCAGCGTGATCCTGGTGGCCGTGCTCGCCCTCTCCGGACGCCTGATCTGGGTGCAGGGCCTGGACGCGAGTGCCCGTGCCGAGGACGCGATCGCCCAGCGCACCGTCACCCGCACCATCCCTGCCCTGCGCGGCGACATCACCGACCGTCACGGCACCACCCTGGCCAGCTCCGTCGAGCGCTACGACCTGTGGGTCAATCAGCTCCAGGTCGACCAGTACCTCGAGAACTCGCAGACCGCAGAGGCCACCGGGGTCGAGGCCGCCGCTGAAGATCTGGCCCCCGTGCTCGGCTGGAGCGTCGCCGACACAGAGGAGGCGCTCACCGGCGACGCCGGTTTCTCCTACCTGCTCAAGAGCGTCGAACCGGAGGTGCGCGACGCCGCGCTCGCGATGCGCATCCCCGGCATCGGCGCGGATCGGGTGGCGGAGCGCATCTACCCGGCCGGCTCCGTCGGCGGGAACATCCTGGGCTTCGTCGGCAACGACGGCGCCGCGCTGGCCGGCACCGAGCTCTCCTTCGACGACGAGCTGGGCGGCACTGACGGCAAGACCACCTACGAGCGCGGTGCGCAGGGTCAGATCATCCCCACCGGCATGCAGGAGACCACCCCGGCAGTCGACGGCGAGGACGTGGCCCTCACCATCGACCGCGACCTGCAGTGGAAGGCGCAGCAGACCGTCGCCGGCGCCGTCGAGAAGTGGGGCGCCGTCGGTGGCAGCGCCGTCGTCTACAACGCACGCACCGGCGAGGTGCTCGCCCTGGCCGAATACCCGAGCTTCGACCCGAACAAGCCCTCCGACTACGCGCCCGAGGACCTCGGCAACCGCTCGATCTCCAGCGTGTTCGAGCCCGGATCCACCGGTAAGCTGTTCACCCTCGCCGCGGCGCTCGAGGAAGGGACTGTCACTCCCGAATCGCAGTACGAGATCCCCTACGAGGAGTGGTTCGAGGGGCACCGTGTCAAGGACTCCCACCACCACCCGGACCAGCAGCTCACTCTCGCCGGAGTGCTCAAGCACAGCTCGAACGTCGGCACCGTGAAGATCTCCGAGACCCTCACCCCCGCGGTGCGCTACGACTACCTCAAGGCCTTCGGACTGGGCGCGAAGACCGGGGTGGAGCTGCCCGGCGAGTCCGCCGGGGTCGTTCACCCGGCCGACCAGTGGAAGGGTCGCACGCGGTACACCACCGCCTTCGGCCAGGGATACAGCGTCAACGCCCTGCAGATGGTCTCCGCCGTCGGCACCTTCGCCAACGACGGGGTTCGGATCGAGCCCTCCCTGATCGCCGGGATCCGCCAGGACGACGGCTCCGTGCGGCCGCTCGGTGAGCCGGAGAGCACCCGTGTGGTCTCCAGCGAGACCGCCGCGACCATGCGCGCACTGATGGACAACTCGGTGGATGACGAGACGTCCTCCGCCGCGGTGGACGGTTACGCGGTCGGCGGCAAGACCGGCACCGCCCAGGTCGGCGACGGCACCTACACCGCTTCCTTCATCGGCGTCGCACCCGCGGATGACCCCGAACTGGTGGTGGGCGTGTTCGTGTTCGGCCTGAACTCCTTCGTCTCCGGCAGTCGCGCCGCGGCTCCCGCCTTCTCCGAGTTGAGCACCTTCGCCCTGCAGAACCAGGGCATCGCCCCGACCGGCGTGGCCGGCCGCGAGCTCGAGAACGAGTGGTGACCCCCGATGACCTCCACGATGGAACCTGACCTCGAACCGGCTCGGCCCCGCCGCGGCCGCGGTGCCTCGGCGACGGACCTCGCCCACGCCCTCGGCGCCCCGGTGCCCGGGTCGGCGGAGCCCGGGTCCTCGGAGTGCGGCGCCGAGCTCGTGCTGCGCGGCGTCACGCTCGATTCGCGCTCCGTGGAGCCCGGCGATCTCTGGTGCGCGCTGCCCGGGGCCCACGCCCACGGCGCACAATTCGCCGAGCAGGCCGCCGGTCTCGGCGCTGCGATGGCGCTCACCGATCCCACGGGTCGGGAGCGCTGCGAGGCCGCGGGACTGCCGGTGCTCGTGGTCGAGGACCCGCGCACCGCCACCGCGACCGCCGCCGCCCTGGTCCAGGGGCGGCCCGCCGCTCACCTGGCCACCATCGGCGTGACCGGGACCAACGGCAAGACGTCCATCACCACCGCGATCACCCGCACCCTGCTCGAGCTCGCGGTGCCCGCCGGTGCGATCGGCACCAGCGGCACCAGTTATCGCGATGCTCGCCGTGTGGACCACGCGATCGGCACCGTCCGCACCACCCCCGAGGCTCCCGAGCTGCATGGACTGCTGGCACGGATGGTCGAGGACGACGTCGAGGTGGTCTCGATGGAGGTCTCCAGCCACGCCCTGGTCCTGCACCGCGCGGACGAGGTCGTCTACGACGTCGCCTGCTTCACCAACCTCACCCAGGACCACCTCGACTTCCACGGCACGATGGAGGCCTACTACGAGGCCAAGCGACTGCTGTTCACCCCCGAGCACGCCCGGCGGGGCGTCGTCTGCGTCGACGACGAGTGGGGCCGCCGTCTGGCCCGGGAGGCGCGGATCCCCGTGACCACGTACACCACCCGGACGGACGTCGAGGCGGACCATCGGGCAGGGGCGCACCGTCCCGAGGGCTACGGCTCCACCTTCGAGGTCGAGGGCCCGGGGGGCACCCGCACCCTGCAGGCCGCGCTTCCCGGTCGCCACTACGTGGCCAACACCCTGGCCGCCGAGCTGCTGCTGGCCGCGATCGGTCACGCCGGCCAGGAGGTCACCGAGGCGCTCGGCCGGGCAGGCACGGTCCCCGGGCGGATGGAATCCGTGGCCGCAGACCCGATTCGCGGCATCGTCGACTACTCCCACACCCCCGACGCCCTCGAACAGGCGCTCACCACCCTGCGTGGGGTCCCCGGTACCGACCGCATCCTCGTGGTCATGGGGGCGGGCGGCGATCGCGACCGCGGCAAGCGGCCCCGCATGGGGGAGGTCGCGGCGCGCCTCGCGGACGTGGTGATCGTCACGGACGACAACCCGCGCACCGAGGATCCGGCGGCGATCCGCCGCGACGTGCTCAGCGGCATCCCGGACAGCACGAATGCGCAGGTCCACGACGTGGACGGGCGTGGAGCGGCGATCGCCCTGGCCGCATATCTGGCGGACGTGTCCGACACCATCCTCGTGGCGGGCAAGGGCGCCGAGACCGGGCAGCAGATCGGCGGTATCGTCCAGCCGTTCGATGACCGCCTCCGACTGCGGGATGCACTGCGGGATGCGCACACGGCGCGCGGGGGCGCCGACGACATGGACGAAGGACGCTGAACATGTTCCAGACCACGGCACGAGAGATCGCCGAGCTCGCCGGCGGCGCACTCGTGGGAGGCGCGACCGGTGACGAGCTCGTCACCGGCACCGCTGTCATCGACTCCCGCGACGTCGGCCGCGGTGACCTGTTCGCCGCTTTCCGCGGTGAGCACGTCGACGGCCACGACTTCCTCGACGCCGCCCGACGGGACGGCGCCGTCCTCGCCCTGGTGACCGAGGACCACGGCACCCCGGCGGTACAGGTCCAGGACGTCCGCGAGGCGCTGTCCGCACTGGCCCGTGCCCAGCTCGCCCGCGCCCGCCAGGAGAATCCCCAGCTGGTGGTCCTCGCGGTCACCGGCAGCGCCGGCAAGACCGGCACCAAGGACCTGCTGGGCACGATCCTCGGGGCGGCCGGGCCGACCGTCGCCCCCGTCGGCAGCCTCAACAACGAGCTCGGGCTGCCGCTGACGGTGCTGCGGATGACTCCCGAGACCCGGTTCCTGGTGCTCGAGATGGGGGCACGCGGCATCGGGCACATCGCCCGGCTCACCGCGATCGCCCGACCCGACATCTCGCTGGTGCTCAACGTCGGCTCCGCCCACCTCGGCGAGTTCGGCGGCGTCGACGCCATCGCCCAGGCCAAGGGGGAGCTCGTCGAGGCCCTGGCGCCCGGCGGTCGCGCCGTCCTGAACGCCGAGGACCGGCTCGTCGCCGCGATGGCCGAACGTTCCGCCGCCCCTGTCGTCACCTGGGGGCTCACCACCGGGGACGTCCGCGGCGCAGATCTCGACCTGGACGAGCAGGCCCGGGTGAGCTTCGCGCTCGAGATCCCCGAGGGCCTCACCACCCTGACCGGGGATGCGGTGAGCCCGGGCAGCTTCCCCGTGCGCCCCGACCTGCTGGGTGAGCACCAGGCCGCCAACGTGCTGGCGGCCCTGACCGCCGCCCTGGTCGCCGGGGTGGACCCGGCCGCGGCCGCCGCCGCCCTCGACGGCGCCACCCTCGCCTCCGCGCAGCGGATGCAGGCCCTGCGCGCCGGCGGCGTGCTGATCATCGACGACGCCTACAACGCGAATCCTGACTCCATGAAGCAGGCGCTGAAGACGCTCGCCCACCTCGGCCGCAGCCACCGCACCATCGCGGTGCTCGGCGAGATGCTGGAGCTGGGCGGCGACAGCGTGCGTCTGCACGACGAGATCGGCCGGCTCGCGGTGCGGTTGAACATCGGCCAGCTCTACGTGGTCGGTGCCGGCGCCGCCCCCATCCACCACGGAGCGAGCCTCGAGGGCAGCTTCGGTGGGGAGTCCGAGCACCTCGACACCGTCGAGGAGGCGATCGCCGTGCTGGAACAGACCGTGCAACCCGGCGACGCGGTACTGCTGAAGTCCTCCCGCGACGCAGAGCTGCGCCGCATCGCCAGCCCCCTGGTCGAGCACCTCGGGCGGCGCGGCGGGCACGAGGGAGAGCAGACAGGAGCCGACCAGTGATCGCGATCATCGTCTCCGGGGCGATCGCCCTCGTGCTGTCGATCTTCGGCACGCCCTTGTTCATCAAGGTCCTCGAACGCCGCGGCTACGGGCAGTTCGTGCGCGACGACGGCCCCACCACCCACGCCACCAAACGCGGCACCCCGACCATGGGCGGCGTCGCGATCATCCTGGCGGTGCTGGCGGCATACTTCCTCACCCACCTGGTCCTGTGGACCTCTCCCAGCGTCTCCGTGCTGCTGGTGCTGTTCCTGGCCGTCGGCCTCGGCGTGGTCGGATTCCTCGACGACTACCTCAAGATCTCCCAACAGGACAGCACGGGCCTGCGCCCCCGGTACAAGCTGGTCGGCCAGTTCCTGGTCGCGACCGCCTTCGCCGTGATGGCCCTGCTGTTCGCGGACGAGAACGGGCTGACGCCCGCCTCCACGCACATCTCCTTCGTGCGCGACATCCCCTGGCTGGACCTCGCGTTCCTGGGCAGCGTGGTCGGCTTCCTCCTCTTCGCCATCTGGGCGAACTTCCTCGTCGCCGCCTGGTCCAACGGGGTGAACCTCACCGACGGGCTCGACGGCCTCGCCAGCGGCGCGACCATCATCTTCACCGGCGCCTACCTGATCATCAGCTTCTGGCAGTGGCGGCAGGTGTGCAACATCGACCTCGACGCCGGGGGAGTGGTGAACTGCTACGACGCCCGCGACCCGCTGGACACCGCCGTGCTGTGCGCAGCCATCATCGGCGCCTGCGTCGGCTTCCTGTGGTGGAACACCTCGCCCGCGAAGATCTTCATGGGCGACACCGGCTCCCTGGCCCTCGGCGGCGCGATCGCGGGCCTGACGATCATCTCCCGCACCGAGATCGTCGGCGCCATCATCGGCGGCCTGTTCGTGATCATCTCGGCCTCGGTCATCATCCAGGTCACCGGCTTCAAGCTCACCGGGAAGCGCGTGTTCCGAATGGCTCCGCTGCAGCACCACTTCGAGCTCAAGGGCTGGAACGAGGTCACCATCGTGGTGCGCTTCTGGATCGTGGCCGGCATCCTCGCCGGGATCGGACTGGGCATCTTCTACCTCGACGCACTGCCGAGGCTCACCTCATGAGCGCGCAGCCCGCCGGGGCTCCGGTCGAGGAGCGTTCCTGGCCGGGTCTGGACGTCAGCGGTCTGCGGATCCTGGTGACCGGGTTCGGGGTCTCCGGCTACGCGATCGCGGACCAGACCATGCAGCGCGGCGCTCAGGTGCTCGTCGTCGACGGCGCCGACACCCCCGAACTGCGCGAACGCGCCCAGATCCTCGAGGTGCTCGGGGTGGAGTTCCGTCTCGGGCCGAAGCACCTCGGCGCCCTCCCGCAGGACCGTCCGGTCGATCTGGTGGTCACCTCTCCGGGCTGGCGCCCCGACCAGCCGGTGCTGGTCGCCGCCCAGGCCGCCGGGATCCCCGTCTGGAGCGAGATAGAGCTGGCCCGCCGGATGCAGGCCGCCGACGGCCCCGCCTGGCTGGGCATCACCGGCACCAACGGCAAGACCACCACCGTCACCATGCTGGAGTCGATCCTGGTCCAGGCCGGGCTGCGCGCCGTCGCCTGCGGGAACGTGGGCCTGCCCGTCATCGAGGCGGCACTGGACCCCGAGGGCTTCGACGTCCTCGCCCTCGAGCTCTCGAGCTTCCAACTGCACTGGACCGAGCACCTGGACTGCGAAGCGGCCGTGGTGCTGAACGTCAGCGCCGACCACCTGGACTGGCACGGCGGCGCCGAGGCCTACGCGGCCGCCAAGGGACGCATCTTCGAGGGGGTGCGCACCGCCTGCATCTACAACGTGGCCGACCCCGTCACCCGCAGCCTGGTCGAGGAGGCCGATGTGGTCGAGGGCGCCCGCGCCGTCGGTCTCACGCTGGGACCCCCCGGCCTCTCCGAGCTCGGAGTGATCGACGGGATCCTGGTGGACCGCGCGTTCCTCGCGGAGCGGCGCTCGGCGGCCGCCGAACTCGCCACCCTCGAGGACCTCGCGCACCTGGGCCCCCAGGGCGCCGGCCCGCACCTCGTGCTCGATGCCCTGGCCGCGGCCGCGCTCGCCCGGGCCCACGGGGTCGAGCCCCACGTGATCCGGGACGGCCTGTCGGCGTACCGGATGGGCAGCCACCGCGCCCAGCACCTCGCCACCATCGACGGCGTCGACTACGTCGACGACACCAAGGCGACCAACCCCGCCGCCGCGGCCGCCTCCCTGCGCTCCGCTGAGCGTGTGGTCTGGATCGCCGGCGGTGACGCCAAGGGTGCCGACCTCGACCCCCTGATCGTCGCGGTGCGCGACCGCCTGGTCGGTGTCGTGCTGCTGGGCATCGACGCGGAGCCGTTCACGGCCGCACTTGCGCGACACGCACCCCAGATCCCCCTGCAGCGCATCGATCCGGGCGACACTGGCGAGGACGCCGGACGTTCCCGGCTGATGGAGGAGGCGGTGCAGGCCGCACGCTCGCTGGCCGGCGACGGTGACGTGGTGCTGCTGGCGCCCGCGGCCGCCTCCATCGACCAGTTCCGTGACTACGCGGAACGGGGGGATCTGTTCTCGGCGGCCGTGACCCGACTGCCAGGAGAGCGCGCATGACGATGGAGGACACCCGCAGGGAGCCCCGTCGCGATGACCGCCGCTCCGCCGGAGTCGTGCGGCCCGACGAGGACCACCCGCTGGGCAACATCGGCGGACGGATGCGCGACGGCGTCGGCTCCTGGCTGCGCTCCCCGGCCTTGGACTTCTACGGACTCCTCGTCGTCGGTGCGCTGCTGATCAGCGTGGGACTGGTGATGGTGCTCTCCTCCAGCTCGGTGGGGAACATCTCGCGCGGCGACTCCGGCTTCGCCGGGCTCATCCGCCAGGGCACCTTCGCCGGGATGGGCCTGGTCGCCCTCGTGGTCGCCGCGCTGATGCCGCCCGGGTTCTACCGCAGGGCGGCCTGGGTCCTGTTCGCGGTGGGGCTGGCGCTGCAGTGCCTGGTGCACGTGCCCGGTCTCGGCGTCGAGGTGTACGGCAACCGCAACTGGATCCAGATCGGTTCTCAGCGCCTCCAGCCCTCGGAGTTCCTCAAGCTCGCCCTCGCGGTCTGGCTGGGGGCCCTGCTCGCGATGAAGCGGCCTCTGCTGCACCGTCCCTTCCACCTTCTGGTTCCCTTGCTGCCCGGAGCCGGGATCGCCCTCTTCCTGGTGATCCTCGGTCATGATCTCGGCACCACGCTGGTGATGGGCATGCTCGTGGCCGGCGCGGTCTGGGTCGCGGGCGTGCCGCGGCGCTGGTTCGTGGCGGCCGGGGCGGTCGGACTGACCGCGGTCATCGCGCTCACCGTCTCCAGCGGCAACCGCATGGCCCGTATCGACAACTGGCTCCACGGCACCTGCCCGGGCGACTCCTGCCTCCAGTCTGAGCAGGGCCTGATGGGCCTCGCCGAAGGCGGCTGGTGGGGTGTGGGCCTCGGCGAATCCCGCCAGAAGTGGGGCCGGCTGCCCGCCGCCGAGGACGACTACATCTTCGCGATCATCGGCGAGGAGCTCGGCCTGATCGGCACCCTCGGGGTGCTGGCGCTGTTCACCGCCCTGGCACTGCTGATGTTCCGCATGATCACCCGGCTCGAGGACCACTTCATGCAGATCACCGTCGCGGGCATCAGCGCCTGGCTGCTCGGACAGGCCTTCGTGAACATGATGGTCGTGACCGGGCTGCTGCCCGTGATCGGGGTGCCGCTGCCGTTCATCTCCTCCGGCGGCTCCGCCCTGCTGGCCTCCATGACGGCGCTGGGCGTGCTGCTCTCCTTCGCCCGCCGGGAGCCGGGCGCGGCGGAGGCGATCGGTGCCCGGCTGAGCTCGGTGCGCAGCTCCATCAGCGTGTTGCCCGCCCCGCGCGGCCGCACCGCCGATCCCGCGAGCACACGCTCGGCTCCTGCGAAGCGCTCCCGCACCACGACGCGCGGATCGAGCTCTGCGGCGAAGCGTGCCGGATCCTCCCCGGCCTCCCGTACGCGGCGCACGGGCCGCGGCTCCGCTCCCTCCTCCCGAAGGTCCTGATGTCCTCCACCACGCCCCGCATCCTCCTGGCCGGCGGCGGCAGCGCCGGGCACGTCTCTCCGCTGCTGGCCACTGCCGCCCAGATCGCTCGTCGCTGCCCCGCGGCGGAGATCACCGTTCTCGGGACGCCGCAGGGACTCGAAGTCGAGCTGGTCCCCGCCGCCGGCTTCGAGCTGGTCACGATCGACAAGGTGCCCTTCCCACGCCGTCCGGGCGGTGCCGCGCTGCGCTTCCCGGGCCGCTTCCTGAACACCCTGCGCGAGGCCCGTGCCCTGCTGCGCGAGCGTGAGATCGACGTGGTCGCCGGGTTCGGCGGCTACGTCTGCCCGCCCGCCTACCTCGCCGCCGCCTCGCTGCGGCGCCCGCTGGTCGTCCATGAGGCGAACCGCAGGCCGGGTCTCGCCAACCGGCTCGGCGCGCCCCGGGCCCAGGCGGTCCTCACCGCGTTCGAGGGCTCGAGCCTTCCAGACGCGCGCCGCATCGGCATGCCGATGCGGGAGGGGATCGCTCATCTCGACCGTGCCGCGCGACGAGAGGAGGCGGTGCGCGGCATGGGCCTGGACCCGGCGCGTCCTGTGCTGCTGGTCACCGGAGGCTCTCTCGGCGCCCAGCGCCTGAACGCCGCGGTGGCGGAGGCCGCCAGCACCTTCGTGGAGGCAGGCGTGCAGATCCTGCATGTCACCGGTCGCGGCAAGGCCGCCGAGCTGCCCGAGATCGAGGGATACCGCGTGCTCGAGTATGTGACGGCGATGGAGGACGCCTACGCCGCGGCCGACCTCGCTCTGACCCGCTCCGGTGCCGGGACGGTCAGCGAGCTCACAGCCGTCGGTCTGCCCGCCGTGCTGGTCCCGCTGCCCATCGGCAACGGCGAACAGGCTCTGAACGGGGAGCAGGTCGTCGCCGCCGGCGGTGCCCTGATGATCGCCGATGCCGAGCTCGATGTCGCCCGCCTCACCGGGCAGGTGCTGCCGCTGCTGCAGGATCACGACCGGCTGCAGGCGATGAGCGAGGCCGCGCGCGCCTTCGGGATCACCGACGCCGCCGAGGTCATGGCCGACGTGGTGACCGGCGTCGCACGCCGAGCCTGACCCGAGCGGCCCGGTGAGCGGATTACGGTGATCACATGACGTCTGCCCCCGAGAACGGTTCCCTGCCGACGGTGACCCCGCGCACGATCCTGCGCGCCGGTGACGTGGTCACCCAGCCGGGATGGCCCGCCGACCGGCACGTGCGCTCGGTGCACGTGGTGCGCATCGGCGGGGCCGGGATGAGCGCCGTCGCCCGTCTCGCGCTCGAGTCGGGACTCACCGTCAGCGGCTCCGACTCGCAGGACGGTCAGTTCATCGCCCCGCTGCGAGCCTGCGGCGCCCGCATCGGCATCGGCTTCGACGCGGACCTGCTGGCCGCTGATCTGGATCTGGTGATCGTCTCGACCGCTGTGCGCGCCGACAACCCCGAGGTGATCGCGGCTCGCGAGCGCGGGATCCCGGTCATCCACCGCGCCGCCGCTCTCGCCGGTCTGCTCAGCGGCCACGACCTGATCGCCGTCGCCGGCACCCACGGGAAGACCACCACCACCGGGATGGCCGTGGCCGCCCTGCGCGGCGCCGGGCACGATCCCGCCTGGGCGCTCGGCGCGGCGGTGCCCGATCTGGGCCGCAACGCCGGCCTCGGCGAGGAATCGCCCGCGCCGTCCGGGCCGCTCGACGCTTCCGCGGCCACCGGCCTCGCGGTCGTCGAGGCCGACGAGTCCGACGGGTCCTTCCTCGCCTTCGCCCCGCGCTCCCTGGTGGTCACCAACCTCGAGCCCGACCACCTCGACTTCCATGGCGATGCCGCCCACCTCACCGCAGCGTTCGAGGCGCTCACCGCACAGCTCGGATCCGGTGGCACGCTGGTGGTGTGCGCGGACGACCCGGGCGCCCGCGCGCTCGGACAGCGTGCCGCCGAGAGCGGCCTCGCCGTCGTGCGCTACGGCACCGGCGAGGACGCCCAGTGGGCGCTGCGGCAGGAACGCAGCGGCCCCCGCGGTGCCGAGGTCGAGATCGACACCCCCCGAGGTGAGCTCACCGCGCAGCTGTCGGTGACCGGGCACCACAACGTGCTCAACGCCCTCGGTGCCCTCGCCGCCACTGCCGCCGCCGTACCGGAGGCCGAGCTCGCCGCCCTCGCCGCCGGACTGGGGACCTTCACGGGCGCCTCCCGCCGCTTCGACGTGGCCGGGACCGCCGGGGGAGTGACCGTCGTGGACGACTACGCCCACCACCCGCGCGAGGTGGCCGCGACCGTCGCCGCCGCCCGCGGCATCGTCGCCGCGCAGTCCGCACCGGGACGGGGCCGGGTGCTCGTCGCATTCCAGCCGCACCTGTTCTCCCGCACCCGCGACTTCGCGGTGGACTTCGCCGCCGCACTCTCGGCCGCCGATCTGGCCTGGGTGCTGCCCGTCTACGCGGCCCGCGAGGATCCGGATCCGACGGTCGACGCCCGGACGATCACCGAGCTCGCGGCCGCGCCCGTGGAGCCGGTCACCGGCGCCGAGGACCTCCTCGGCCGCGTCCTCGCCGCTGCCCGTCCCGGCGACCTGCTGCTGATGCTCGGTGCCGGGGACATCGTGGAGATCACCCCCGAGCTGATGGCCGCCCTGGACTCCGTTCGAGAGCATCCCTGATGGCGCGGCGCCCCACCGCCCCCCGGCCCCGGCAGAGCACTCGCCGACCGGTGGCGTCGCCGAGCCCGCAGCGCCCCTCGGCGAACCGGG
>JAKDUN010000047.1 GCA_030457675.1 Brachybacterium sp.
GCGCGGAGACGGCGAGCATCCCCAGCAGCAGGTAGACGGTCTGCAGCAGGGCGACGGGAAGTGGGCGCGCGGAGGCGGGCGCGGGCGTGGAGCGGGCCATGCTCCCACAGTACGGCCACTCGTGGATCCTCTGCCATGAGGCGTGCCACGAGCGCTGAATCTTCACGAATCTGCGACGCGGCCCGCATTGCGGCCCGGGACCGGCGGGCTCCGTGAACTGCCGCGCGCGCCACGGCGGCGATGCTCCTAGCACGATCCGCGCCTCAGGCGGGGGAGACTGCCTGAATTTTGCCATGTGGCGAGAGTCTCCATACAGTGAGGGCCATGAACGGATCAACGTCGATCCGACACCTGGGAAGGGGATGCGAATGACCATCGGGGAATCTCCCACGACCACCGACTCGAGCTGGGCGACGCGAGGCGCCTGCGTGAGCATGGAGCCCGACGGCTTCTTCGTGCAGGGTGCTGAACAGCACTCGGTGAAACTCGCCTGCGGGGCGTGCCCGGTGAGGACCGAATGCCTGGCCGACGCCCTGGACAACCGTGTCGACTTCGGTGTGTGGGGCGGAATGACCGAACGGGAGCGACGGCGGCTGCTGCGCCGCCATCCCGAGGTGAGCAACTGGTGGGTCGTGCTGCGCCGCGCCGAGAAGGAGGCAGTGGGCGGCTGAGGGTCCTCCGCGCTGCCCCGACCTTCCCGGTAGGCTCACCCCATGAGCACTGTGACCCGCTGGGAGTACCTGACCGTTCCGCTGCTGATCCATGCGACCAAGCAGATCCTCGACAACTACGGCGAGGAGGGCTGGGAGCTGGTCCAGGTGGTGCCGGGGCCGAACCCGGAGAACCTGGTCGCCTACCTCAAGCGTCCCCTCGGTGAGGGCTGAGCCGATGGTCGCCGACGCCCCGCGCAGCGCCCGCATCCGCGCCCGGCTCGCCGAGCGGGGACTGGCCCTGCCCACCGTCGCCGCCCCCGTGGCCGCCTACGTTCCTGCCATCGCGAGCGGGAACCAGGTCCACACCTCCGGCCAGCTGCCCTTCGTGGACGGTGCCCTGCCGCTGACCGGCAAGGTCGGTGCCGAGGTCACCCCCGAGCAGGCCGCCGAGCTGGCCGCCACCTGCTGCCTCAACGCCCTGGCCGCCATCGAGGCGCTGGTGGGGGACCTCGACGGCATGGTCCGCATCGTCAAGCTCACCGGCTATGTCGCCTCGGACCCCTCCTTCACCGCACAGCCGACCGTGATCAACGGGGCCAGCGAGCTGCTCGGTGAGATCTTCGGCGACGCCGGCTCGCATGCTCGGGCCGCCGTCGGCGTCGCGGTGCTCCCGCTGGACGCCCCGGTGGAGCTCGACCTGCTGGTGGAGCTCGAGGGCCCAGCCGTACCGGTCGGCTGAGGACGCCGCCGTGGAGGAGCACGCCCCGCAGCGCGATGCCGACGGGCCCGTCGTCGAGCTGAGCGCAGTCCGGGCCGAGAACCCGGGCCCGATGACGCTGAGCGGCACCAACAGCTATGTGCTGCGCGACGGCGAGCAGATGTGGGTCATCGATCCCGGTCCCCGCGACCCCGAGCACCTCGCCGAGCTGTTGCTGCACTGCGGGCCCGAGATCCGGCCCCGAGGCGTCCTGGTCACCCACCGCCACCTCGACCACACCGCCGGGGCCGCCACCCTCGCGCGGCAGCTCGCCGCCCGCAGCGGGCACGAGGTGCCGCTGTGGGCGGCGGACCAGTTGGCGGTCCCCGGCTCACGGCCGCTGCCGGCGACGCTCGAGGGCGATCACGGAACCGTCGGTCACATCATCCACCTGCCCGGCCACACCTCGGACTCGGTCGCGGTGCTGGTCGACGGAGGTCGCCTGCTCAGCGGTGACACCCTGCTGGGCGGCTCCTCCACCGTGATCGTGCCGGAGGACGGCGGCTCCTTGTCCGAGTACCTGCAGTCGCTGGCGATCCTGCGGGCGATGACGGTGGACGGCCGCATCGGCTCGATCCATCCCGGGCACGGGCCCGCCTTCGAGACGCCGCTGGACGCCCTCGAGGCGGTCGAGCAGGCGATCGCCCACCGCCGCGAACGCATCGAAGAGGTCCGCCGGGCGCGGACCGCGGGCGTGCTGACCATGGACCGCCTGCTGCGGGTCGTCTACGGTCCGGACCTCCCCGAGCAGCTCGAGGGCCCCGCCCGCTGGAATCTCCGGGCCACCCTCGACCATCTCGCCGAGGAGCGCTGAGCGCTCCCGGTCCCGCGCCGGTCGCTCCCCGCGGACGACGAGACCACCGAGCACACCCGTTCCGGGGCGCACTCGGTGGTCTCGACGCGAGTCTCGCGGCTCAGCGGCCGCGGCGCGGGGACGTCAGCGGGCGCGGCGGCGCAGTCGCTCGACGTCGGAGATCAGGACCGCACGGGCCTCGAGCCGGATCCAGCCGCGCGAGGCGAAGTCCGCCAGCGCCTTGTTGACGGTCTCGCGGGAGGCGCCGACCAGCTGGGCGAGCTCCTCCTGGGTGAGGCCGTGGGCGACCATCACGCCGTCGTCGGTCTGGCGGCCGAAGCGCTGCGCGAGATCGAGGACGTTCTTGGCGACACGGCCGGGCACGTCGGCGAAGACCAGATCCGCGAGGGACTCGTTGGTCTTGCGCAGGCGGCGGGCGAGCGAGGCGAGCAGATGCCGGCCCACCTCGGGGCGCTGGGCGAGGACCCGGTAGAGATCCTGCTGGGACAGCGAGTAGAGCGTCGTCTCGGCGACCACCGTGGCAGTCGCGTTGCGCGGCGCGGGGTCGAACAGGGACAGCTCACCGAGGGTCTCCCCGGGGCCGAGCACGGCCAGCAGGTTCTCGCGGCCGTCGCCCGAGGCGTGGCCGACCTTCACCTTGCCGGAGCCGATGATGAACAGCCGATCGCCCGGATCTCCCTCGCGGAAGACGATGGCGCTGCGGTGGTAGTCCTCCTGCTTCATCGACGCCAGCACGGCCTGCTTGCCGTCCTCGTCGAGCGCAGCGAACAGCGGTGATGACCGTACGATGTTCTCGTCCACGGAACCTCCTGAGTGTGGGGCCCCGATTCTCGGGACCGTGCTGTGCTACTCGATGTGCCGTAGGCCACTCACTGCGGTGGCCACTGTCACATGATGGTCAAACACTACCGTGCCGACGCCGTTCGGTCCCGCCACCCGCCCAGGAGAATCAGTGCAGATCCCGAGGTCGACCCATCGGACCGCGACCGCGGGCCGTGCCGAGCGGCCGGCCGACGCCGCCGCGGTCGCCTCCCGGCTGGCGGCTCTCCACGTGGGGGCGCGCACCGAGCTCGACCACCGCGATGCTGTCGAACTCCTGGTCGCGACGGTGCTCTCGGCGCAGACCACCGATGTGCGCGTGAATCAGGTCACCCCCGAGCTGTTCTCCCGCTGGCCGGACCCCGCTGCGCTCGCCGGAGCCGAGGAGGCCGCCGTCGCCGAGGTGGTGAGACCACTGGGAATGGGGCCCACCCGGGCGCGTCGGATCATCGCCCTGGCCCGCGATCTGCTCGCCCATCACGACGGTCGGGTCCCCGACGACCAAGCCGCCCTCGAGGCGCTGCCCGGGGTCGGCCGCAAGACTGCCCACGTGGTGCGCGGTGCCTGGTTCGGGCACTCGCTGCTGGCGGTGGACACCCACGTCGGCCGCCTGTCCCGACGCCTCGGCTGGACCGCGCGGACCGCTCCGCGCCAGGTCGAACAGGATGTGGTCGCGCAGGTGGAGGCCGACGGCACCGGCGCCGACGCCGAAGAGCTGACCGTGCTGGGACTGCGCCTGATCCTCCACGGACGGCGGGTGTGCACCGCTCGGTCGCCCCGCTGCGGTCAGTGCGTGCTGGTGGACATCTGCCCGCAGGTGGGGGTGACATGAGCGCCCAGCAGCCTCGGGACTCCGGTCTCCCCGCCGACGCCGCCTTCCTCGCCCCGCTGGCCGAGCGGGCGCGTCGCGGGGACGTCCTGCTGCACCGTGACCTCGACGCGCGTGACCCCCGCCAGGGGGACGGCGGGCCGGCGCGCCGCAGCGCCGTGCTGGTCCATGTGGCCGGCACCGGTCTGCACGACGCGCAGCTCGTGCTCGAGGAGCGTGGACACGCCATGCGCTCCCAGCCCGGGCAGTTCTCCCTCCCCGGAGGCGGTCGGGACCCGGGGGACCACGATGACGTGCACACCGCTCTGCGGGAGGCCGAGGAGGAGACGGGCCTGGATCCCGCCGGTGTGCTGGTGTTCGGCGCCTTCGCCCCGATCCCGATGCCCTGGCGGGTGCAGGAGGTGACCCCGGTGCTGAGCTGGTCACCGGCGATGCCGCCGCTCGCAGTGCAGGATCCGTTCGAGGTGGAGCGCGTGGTGTGGGCGCCGCTGACGGGCCGCGGGTCCCTCACCGATCCTGCGCATCAGCAGCGCGGGGTGCTCCGCGGCTACGGCGTGGGACCGGTCTTCGACCTCCCGGGCGATGCCTTCGTCTGGGGGTTCACCGCGATGATCCTGGAGCAGGTGCTCGCGGGGTTGGGTCTGGACCCGGTGCCGCCCACCGCGCCGGTGCGGGAGATCCCGCCCGAACGCCGCCGCTGAGCGCGGCTGCTGGTCCGCTCCGCGGTGGCCGTGGTCACCTCGGGATATTCCGCTCGCCCCGAGTGCGCCCGGGCACGATAGACTTGAGCGTTGCCGGACGGTCTCCGGCAGCCCTGCGGGGCGCCGCGGCCGGCACGGAAGCTCCGCCCGCGCCCCGGGAACCAGTATTCGCAGACCGATGAGCAGCAGACAAGGAATGGGATCCAGGTGCCACGCGGCAAGGTGAAGTTCTACGACGCCGAGAAGGGCTTCGGCTTCATCCTCGATGACGAGGACGGCCAGAGCGTCTACGTGCACGCCTCGACCCTGCCCGAGGGAGTCGACTCCCTCCGGCCGGGCGCACGCGTGGACTTCGACATGGTCGACGGCCGTCGAGGCCCCCAGGTGCTCGCGCTGCAGCTGCTGGAGCCGGCTCCGACGGTCAGCCGCGCGCGGCGCCAGAAGCCCGATGAGATGGCCGGGATGGTCGAGGACCTGATCCGTCTGCTCGACGACGCCTCCAACGGCCTGCGGCAGGGGCGCTACCCTGATCGCGGCCACTCGCAGAAGATCGCCACTGTCCTGCGCGCCGTCGCCGACAACTTCGAGGCCTGAACCCATGACGTCACCGACCACCGCTCCCCGCCGCCCCCGCACCGCACGGCCCAAGCTCGACGCGATCGCGGCCGAGGCGGTCGAGCTCGCCCGTGAGGCGCTGCTCGAGGTCACCGAACCGGGCCAGGTCGGTGAGCACCTGCGCGTCGAGGCCAGCGGCGAGCGACTGGTCACCCATGTCTTCGAGTGCACCATGCCCGGATACCGCGGCTGGTCCTGGGTGGTCGTCCTCACCCGTGCCTCGCGCGCCAAGGCCGCCACGGTCGCCGAGAGCGCGCTGCTGCCCGGTGAGGAGGCGATCCTCGCCCCCGACTGGGAGCCCTGGTCCGAGCGGCTGAAGCCCTCGGACATCGGTGCCGACGATCTGCTGCCCTTCCACGAGCAGGACGAGCGGCTCGAGCAGGGCTATGAGGCCACCGGCGACGAGGACGAGGATCGCGTCGCCCTGTGGGAGCTCGGCCTGGGTCGTCCCCGGGTGCTCTCCCCGGAGGGCCGCAGCGACGCCGCAGAGCGCTGGCTCGAGGGCGACTTCGGCCCGCGCCAGACCTCCGGACGCGGCCGTCGCGGCACCGTCGCGGCGAACTGCACCAGCTGCGGCTTCTTCACCCAGCTCTCCGGGGCCCTGCGCGGCGAGTTCGGGGTGTGCGCCAACGAGTGGTCGCCGGCCGACGGTCGCGTGGTGCACCTGAACTACGGCTGCGGCGCCCACTCGGAGACCGGCCAGCTGGACGAGGACCGGGAGATCCCGCGCAGCAGCGGGGTGATCGTCGACGAGCTCGACGTCGAGGTCGAGGAGACCCCGACCGCCGAGGATCACGGCGCTCAGGACTCAGCTGCGGTGGCGGAGCCGGCCCACGAGACCGCTCCGGCCCACGAGACCGCTCCGGCCCCGGCCGCGGAGGTGCCCGAGGCGGATTCCCCCGCGGACGCGGCGCCCGGCGCCGGCGCCGGACAGCTGCTCCACCGCGACGCGCGCCCTGCTGCCTCCAGTGGACGCTGGGCGCTTCTGATCCGGCGGCGGCCTGCTGCTCAGCGCAGGGAGACGGCGATACGGGCCAGCAGCGCCTCGATCGCCAGCAGCGGGGGTACGTTCCCGCTGATGCGGTCCCGTGCCTCCTGCACCGCCTCCAGCAGCCCCAGCGTGATCCTGCCCGAGCCCCGTCCGGCGGTCTGCTCGATCTCGCGGGCCACCTCGATGTTGACCAGCTCCGCCTCCGCGCCGAGCTGACGGCTCAGCACGTCGCGCAGCACCGAATGCGCATCGAGCAGGTACCGGTCCAGCACGTCGCGGACCAGTCTCGTCTGTCGGCGCTTCGCATCCTCCTCGAGCTGGCGCACCTGGGAACGCAGGGACGGCGGCACCTTGCCGTCGTCGATCCCGGCCGAACGCAGGAAGCGTTCCTTCTCCTCGGCCGCGACCACGTCCGCGTGCTCCTTCGCCTCGGCGGTGGCACGATCGACCAGGCCCTGGGCGGCGAGCACCGCCTCCCCGGCGCCGCGCAGCGAGAGCAGGGTGCGGGCCGACTCCTCACGGGCGGCCAGCGCCCCGTCCTGGGTGGCGTAGCGCAGGGCCAGGCCGATGTGCCCCTGGGCGGCGCGGGCCGCCCGCACCGCGAGCTGCTCGTCGATCCCGTCGCGGCGGCGCAGCAGGTCGGCGACCACGGCGGAGGAGGGCACCGCGAGCGTCACCAGGCGGCAGCGGGAGCGGATGGTGGGCGCGAGATCCTCCGCGGAGGGCGCGCACAGCATCCACACCGTCGACGGGGGCGGCTCCTCGATCGATTTCAGCAGCACGTTGAAGGTGCCGGCGCTCATGCGATCGGCGTCCTCCACGATCACCACCCGGCGATTGCCGGTGGCCGGGGCGCGCTGCGCGGTCATCACCAGCGCGCGCACCTCCTCCTTGGCGATCGAGAGCTTGTCCGTCGCGACCACGGTGACGTCGGGGTGCGTACCGGACAGCGTGGTCCGGCACGCCCGGCACTGCCCGCAGCCGAGCCCCTGCTCGCACTGCAGGGTGGCGGCGAAGGCCCGGGCGGCGGTGGAGCGTCCGGACCCGGGCGGGCCGGTGACCAGCCAGGCCTGGGCGAGGGAGCCCTCCGGTGCGGCGGCACGGCGGAACTGGGCGACGGCCGCCTCCTGGCCCACCACGTCGGCCCAGACGCCACCGGCCTGCGTCAGCTGGCCGCTCCGGGTCCCGGGGACGGTCACTGCTCGTCCCGGTGCCGGGTGGGCGGTGCGGGTTCGAAGGTGGGATCGAAGAGGCTCAGCACCTCGCCGACCGCGGCGAGCACTCGGGCATGGACCTCCTCGGGCGGAAGGGTCCCGTCGATGACCGCGTAGCGCTCCGGATCCGCGGCGGCCAGATCGAGGAACTCCTGACGCACCGCCTCGTGGAAGGCGAGCCCTGCGGACTCCAGTCGGTCCCGGACGGCCGGATCGCGGCGCTCGTCCAGCGTCTGCGGCGGGACGTCCAGCAGGATCGTGCGGTGGGGGAGCAGGCCTTCGACCGCCCAGAGCGAGAGGGAGCCGATCTCCTCGGCGTCCAGTTCCCGCCCGGCCCCCTGGTACGCGACCGAGGAGTCCAGATAGCGGTCCCCGAGCACCAGCCCGCCGCGGGCGAGGTGCGGACGCACCACGGCGGAGACGTGATGGGCGCGGTCCGCGGCGTACAGCAGCGCCTCGGCCCGCGGGTCCACGTCCTCACCGTGCAGCAGGAGGCCGCGGATGCTCCGCCCCAGCGGGGTGCCGCCGGGCTCGCGAGTGGTGAGGATGAGGTCCTCGGCGACCGAGCGGTCGGTGACCAGGTGATCCCGCAGCAGCTGCATCTGCGTGGACTTCCCGGCCCCGTCGCCGCCCTCGAAGGAGATGAACACTCCACGCGCCGGCGGGTGCGGGGTCGGGATGCGCAGGCCGCGCACGGAGTCCAGGATGCTCATGCGGACTCCTCCCCGGGGTAGACCACGCCGAGATCGGCCCGCATCGCGTCCATCGTGCCCATCACGTCAAGGGTGTCCTTCCAGCTCATCAGGGGAGATTCCAGATCTCCGGCGGTGATCCGCCGGGCGGCCTCGGCGATCTCGTACGTCATCCCGTCGCCGCGATCGCCGGGGTGCTCGAAGGTCGCGGTGCGGCCGTCCAGCAGCGACACGGTGAGCGCGCCGGGGGCGAAGAACGGCGCGGAGAGGCGAGCCGACCCGAGGGTCCCGCTGACCACGGCCTCGGTGGGGGTGCGGGCCCGCAGGGTGGCGGACAGCCGTGCCCGGCCGCCGCGCTCGCCCCGCGCGAGCAGACCCATGTAGGCGTCGACCCCGGTCTCGGTGAGCTCCCCGCGGACCGCGAGCTCGCCGAGGTCGCCGAGCACCATCTGGGCGAAGGAGACGGGATAGACCCCGAGATCGAGCAGGGCTCCGCCGCCCAGCGCCGGGGCGTACATGCGGTGGCTCGGATCCACCGGGAAGGACTGTCCGTGATCGGCGGCGACCTCCACGATCTCGCCGAGCAGCCCGTCGGCGAGGATCCGCCGCAGCACGTCGTACTGGGGCAGGAACCGCGCCCACATCGCCTCCATCGCGAACACGCCGCGATCGCGGGCGAGGTCCAGCAGCTCGCGCGCCTGGGCGGTGTTCAGCGTGAAGGCCTTCTCCACCAGCACCGGGACCCCGGCCTCGATCACGGGGCGGGCCAGCTGATGATGCTGGGCGTGCGGAGAGGCGATGTAGACCGCATCGAGACCGCCCCGCTCCAGCATCTGCTCCACCGAGTCGCCGGCGTGCTCGATGCCGTGGGTCTCGGCGAACTCGGCGGCGCGCTGCGCCGAGCGGGAGACCACGGAGACGACGCGCGAGGCCGTCGCCCGATGCATCGTCGCGGTGAACTGGCCGGCGATGTGACCGGGCGATATCACCCCCCAGCGCATCCCGGGGGCCGACGCGGGGTCGGGAACGGTGGAAGCGGGGAGGGCGAGCGTGCGCTCGGCGCCGCCTCGAGGTTCGTCGGTCTCGCTCATGGGTCCAATCTATCGGTCGGGCCGACGCTCGGTCCCTATTCGGTGGACCCACAGGTGACGGGGAATGTGGAGGGAGCACGTCGGCGCTCGATCGGTACCTGAGCACCGACCGTATGCTCCTACACTGGGTGACATCGGGCACATATGGTGCTCACGTCAGAACAAAGGAGTTTCGACATGGTCAACAGCACGTCCCGTCCCCTCGCCTCCCGACGCACCGTCCTCGCCGCCGGCGGCGTGACGACTGCGGCCGCGGCGTTGGCCGCCTGCTCCGGAGGGTCCTCCGATGGTGGCGGCGGTGGTGACGCGCCCGCCGCGGATCTCGAGGAGCGGGGACCGATCACCCTGGCGAAGGGCAAGGACACCACCGGCAAGCTCGCCGAGTTCCTCGAGACCTGGAACTCCGAGCACCCCGACGAGGAGGTGACGCTCATCGAGCTGCCCGAGTCCTCCGACGAGCAGCGCCGCCAGATGATCAACAATGCACAGGCGAAGTCCGATGCCTACACCGTGCTCGGACTAGACGTGATCTGGACGGCCGAGTTCGCGGCGAACCAGTGGGTCGTCGAGCTGCCGCAGGACAAGTTCCCGCTCGACGAGCTGATCCCCGCCACGGTGACCACCGCGACCTACTTCGACAAGCTCTATGGGGTCCCCTTCATCACGAACGCGGAGCTGCTGTTCTCCCGTACCGACCTGCTCGAGGCGGCGGGTCTCGACGGCCCGCCGGAGAGCTTCGAGGAGATGTACGCAGCGATCGAGACGCTGCAGGAGGAGGACCCGGAGCTGCTCGGCTTCGGCTCCCAGTACTCCAAGTACGAGGGGCTCACCGTCCAGGCGGCCGGACTCGTGGCGTCGGCCGGTGGTGAGCTCTTCGACGCTGAGGGCAAGCCCCACGCCGATTCGGCGGAGGCGGTCGCCGGGATCCAGACCGTCCGTGACGGCTTCGACAGAGGCCTCATTCCCCAGGAGGCCTTGACCTACAAGGAGGAGGAGTCCCGCGCGGCCTTCCAGGACGGACGCCTCGCCTTCCAGCAGAACTGGCCGTACGTCTGGGCACTGGGCCAGGCCGAGGACGGTTCCTCGAAGGTCAACGGGAAGATGGTGGCCAGCCTGGTGCCCGGGTTCGACGGTCCCGGCAGCTCCACACTCGGTGGTCTGAACCTGGGCATCAGCGCCTTCGCGAAGAACAAGGGCACCGCGGTGGACTTCATCGGCTTCATGGTCGACGCCGTCCAGCAGAAGGAGTGGGGTCTCGCGACCGCGCAGGCTCCGGCGAACGTCGGCGTCTACGAGGACGCGGACATGCTCGAGGCGTTCCCCTTCCTGCCACAGCTGAAGGAGGCGATCGACAACGGGGCCAGCCGTCCCGCCGCCGTGCAGTACGGCGAGGTGACCCAGGCGATCCAGGAGGCGGCCTACGCCTGCTTCTCCGGCGAGAAAGATGCTGAGCCCGCGATGAAGGACCTGCAGACCCAGCTGACCGAACTGGAGTGATCGAGCATTTCATCGTGTCCACGTCTTCACAAGGGAGTTTTGACATGAACGACAGCATTTCCCGTCCCCTCGCCTCCCGACGCACGGTTCTCGCCGCCGGCGGCGTGACCACGGCCGCCGCGACGCTGGCCGCCTGCTCAACAGGAACTCCCGCCGGTGGCGGGGGCGAGGACGAGGCCCCGGCCGCCGACTTCGAAGAGCGCGGCCCGATCACCTTCGCCCGCGGCAAGGACACCTCCGGCAAGCTCGCCGAGTTCCTCGAGACCTGGAACTCCGAGCACCCCGATGAGGAGGTGACGCTCATCGAGCTGCCGGAATCCGCCGACGAGCAGCGCACCCAGATGATCAACAATGCACAGGCGAAGTCCGATGCCTACACGATCCTCGGGCTCGATTCGGTGTGGACGGCCGAGTTCGCGGCGAACCAGTGGGTCGTCGAGCTGCCGCAGGACAAGTTCCCGCTCGACGAGCTGATCCCCGCCACGGTGACCACCGCGACCTACTTCGACAAGCTCTATGGGGTCCCCTTCATCACGAACGCGGAGCTGCTGTTCTCCCGTACCGACCTGCTCGAGGCGGCGGGTCTCGACGGCCCGCCGGAGAGCTTCGAGGAGATGTACGCAGCGATCGAGACGCTGCAGGAGGAGGACCCGGAGCTGCTCGGCTTCGGCTCCCAGTACTCCAAGTACGAGGGGCTCACCGTCCAGGCGGCCGGACTCGTGGCGTCGGCCGGTGGTGAGCTCTTCGACGCTGAGGGCAAGCCCCACGCCGATTCGGCGGAGGCGGTCGCCGGGATCCAGACCGTCCGTGACGGCTTCGACAGAGGCCTCATTCCCCAGGAGGCCTTGACCTACAAGGAGGAGGAGTCCCGCGCGGCCTTCCAGGACGGACGCCTCGCCTTCCAGCAGAACTGGCCGTACGTCTGGGCACTGGGCCAGGCCGAGGACGGTTCCTCGAAGGTCAACGGGAAGATGGTGGCCAGCCTGGTGCCCGGGTTCGACGGTCCCGGCAGCTCCACACTCGGTGGTCTGAACCTGGGCATCAGCGCCTTCGCGAAGAACAAGGGCACCGCGGTGGACTTCATCGGCTTCATGGTCGACGCCGTCCAGCAGAAGGAGTGGGGTCTCGCGACCGCGCAGGCTCCGGCGAACGTCGGCGTCTACGAGGACGCGGACATGCTCGAGGCGTTCCCCTTCCTGCCACAGCTGAAGGAGGCGATCGACAACGGGGCCAGCCGTCCCGCCGCCGTGCAGTACGGCGAGGTGACCCAGGCGATCCAGGAGGCGGCCTACGCCTGCTTCTCCGGCGAGAAGGATGCTGAGCCGGCGATGAAGGACCTGCAGACCCGACTGACCGAGCTGCAATGACCGCCGCTGCCACTCGTTCGACGGCGGCCGGCGGCGGACGTGGGAAGAAGATCGGCGGCGACCACGGCAGGATGGCATATCTCCTCCTGCTGCCCACGCTGATCCTGCTCGCGCTCGTCGTCGGCTTCCCCCTGGTGCTGTCGGCCTGGCAGTCCCTGATGCAGACCGGCCAGGGGATCGACCCGGCCACCGGGCTGATCATCAAGGGCGACACCTTCGTCGGCCTGGACAACTACATCGACGCCGTCACCGGCGCGGGCGCGGGCGCCGGTTTCTGGAACGCGTTCTGGAACACCACCCTGTTCACCGTCGTCGGGGTGAGCATCGAGACCGTGCTCGGCGTCGCCATGGCGCTGATCATGGCCAAGGCGATGCGGGCGACCGGTCTGGTGCGCGCTTCGATTCTGATCCCGTGGGCGATCCCCACGGTGGTCTCCGCCCTGATGTGGCAGCTGATCTTCGATGCGAACGGCATCGCGAACCGGTTGCTGGACTACCAGGTGCTGTGGACCACCGAGGGCTGGCAGGCCAAGGCCGCGGTGCTCATCGCCGACATCTGGAAGACGGCGCCGTACATCGGTCTGCTCACCCTCGCGGGGCTGCAGACCATCGACAAGCAGGTCTACGAGGCGGCGACGGTCGACGGCGCGAACCGCTGGCAGACTTTCTGGAGGATCACCCTCCCGCTGGTGCGGCCCGTGCTCGTGGTGGCGGTGCTGTTCCGCCTGCTCGATGCCATGCGCATGTTCGACCTGCCGTACGTGCTGCTGGGGACTCTGGACTCCGGCCAGACCCTCTCCATGCTCGCCACCGATGCGGCCGCGAAGACCAACTTCGGTGCGGCCTCTGCGTACTCGATGGTGCTGTTCGCCTACATCTGCCTGGTGGCGTTCCTATTCATCAGACTGCTCGGCGCCGACGTGATCGGTGACCAGAACCGTCCGCCGAAGAAGCGACGGAATCCGCGCCGTCTGCGCACGACCTCCGAAGGGAGCATGCCATGAGCACCGCCACCACCACCGAGGTCGTCTCCCGCACGGGCGAGGTGCTGAAGCCGAAGAAGCACAAGGGCCGCACCATCGGTTCCGTGGTCATCGCCCTGGGCATCGCGTTCATCCTCGTGTACTGCCTCGCACCGTTCTACTGGATGATCGTTTCCGCACTCCGCCAGCCCACCGAGGGCCGCTCGACGGAGCTGATCCCGAGTCCGATCAGCGTCGAGAACTTCATCGCGGTCTTCGACCCCTCGAACCACTTCGCCCGAGCCCTGCTGAACTCGCTGATCGTCGCTGGCGGCACCACCGTGCTGGTTCTCGTGCTCGGTGTGTTCGGGGCCTACGCGCTGGCTCGGCTCGACTTCCGCGGCAAGGTGCTGGTGATGTTCCTGATCGTGGCGACCTCGATGTTCCCGGTCGTCACCCTCGTGGTCCCGCTGCTGAAGCTGTTCAGCGGCGGCTTCCCATGGTTCCCCTTCAACTGGATCAACACCTACCAGGCGATGATCCTGCCGACGATCTCCTTCGCGCTGCCGCTGGCGGTGTGGAACCTCAACGCGTTCTTCCGGCAGCTGCCGGTCGAGCTCGAGCAGGCGGCGATGATCGACGGGACCACCCGCTTCGGGGCGTTCACCAGGGTCATTCTGCCGCTGGCCGCGCCCGGGGTGTTCACCACGGCGATCATCACCTTCATCGCGGCGTGGAATGAGTTCCTCATCGCCCTGACGATGGTGAACGCACCGCTGATGCAGACCGCGAATGTCGCGATCTCGAAGTTCACCGGCATCTCGCAGTTCGATACCCCGTATGGCACGAAGATGGCCGCCGGCGTGATCGTGACGGTGCCGCTGATCATCATGGTGCTGCTCTTCCAGCGCCGCATCATCGGTGGCCTCGCCGCCGGATCGGTGAAGTAGCCGGCCTCCGGAGCCGACTGCAGGAGCAGTGAAGCGGGGCCCCCCCCCCCACCGGGGGTGCGCGGGGGGGTGGGCCCCCCCCGCGGGCCCCCCGCCCCGGGCGGACCCGGGTGTTTGGTGGGGGGGTGGGGAGCGGGGGGG
>JAKDUN010000396.1 GCA_030457675.1 Brachybacterium sp.
GCTCGGGATCGCGACGCAGCGCCGCGCTCCACAGGTTCTCGTCGGGGCCGGGAAGGGTGGGGGTGCTCATCCCTCCATCGTGCCCCGTCGGCCGGGACCGAGGGGGACGGACCGGCTCAGCCGGCGACCCGGGAGTCGTCACGGATCTGGCCCACGAGCTCCTCGAGCATGTCCTCGAGGGTGACGATGCCGATCACCGTGCCGTGCTCGTCGGTCGCGGCGCCGAGATGGGCACCGGAGTCCTGCATGGAGGCGAGGGCCTGGCGCAGCGGGGCGTCGGCCCCGACCACGGGCAGTGCACGGATACGGGCTGCCGGGATCGGCAGATCGCGATGCTCCTGCACGGAGTCCAGCAGATCCTTGATGTGGACGTAGCCGGTCAGGCGCCCGTCCGCGGCCCGCACCGGGAAGCGGGAGTAGCCCTCGATCGCGGCGGCCTCGGCCTGGGCGGCGGTGACGCCCTCGGGGAGGGTGGAGACCTCCTCCAGCCCGATCACCAGGTTCGCCACGCTGCGGGCCTCGAAGCGCAGCGCACCCAGCAGGAGCGCCTCGTCGTTGTCCTCGAGCAGACCGCCCTCGCGGGACTCGCTGACCATCGCCGCCACCTCATTGCGGCTGAAGGCACTGGTGACCTCCTCCTTCGGGGTGATGCCGAGCATCCGCAGCACCAGGTTGCCGCTGGCGTTCAGCAGCCACAGCACGGGCCGGAGCACGGTGACGATGCCCATCAGCACCGGGCTGAGGACCAGCGCCATCCGCTCCGGGCCCGCCAGGGCGATGTTCTTGGGCACCATCTCGCCGAAGACGACGTGCAGGTAGGTGACCAGCGACAGGGCGATCACGAAGGCGATCGGGTGGGTGAAGGCGCCCGGGACCCCGACCATCTCCAGCGGTCCTTCGATCAGGTGCGCGATCGCGGGCTCGCTGATCGCGCCGAGGGCGAGGGAGCACACGGTGATGCCCATCTGCGCCCCGGCCATCATCAGGGAGACCTGCTCCATCGCGGAGATGGTGACCTTCGCGGCCCAGCGGCCCTCGAGGGCCTTCGGCTCGATCACCGAGCGACGGGCCGAGATCAGGGCGAACTCGGCCCCCACGAAGAAGGCGTTCAGCAGGAGCAGGAGGAGGGTGAGGGCGAGGCCTGTCGTGGTGCTCATCGCTCCTCCTCCTCGTGGGCGTCCTCTTCGGGGGCCGCCTCGACCTTCACGTGCACGGTCTCGATGCGCATGCCGTCGACCTCGACGACCTCGATCCGCAGCCGGGCCGGGCCCTCCCCCGGGGCGGGGTCGGTGGCCACGAGCACCTCGTCGCCGACCTCTGCGAGGCGGCCGAGCTCCATCGTGATCAGTCCGCCGAGGGTGTCGTAGTCCTCGTGCTCGGGCACGGTGACGCCGAGGCGCTCGGTGGCCTCGTCGGGACGCATCCTGCCGTCGAGGTCCCAGGAGCCGTCGGGCTCGGGGGTGTCGTCCATCTCCTCGTCGTGCTCGTCGCGCACCTCGCCGACGATCTCCTCGACGAGGTCCTCCAGGGTGATGAGCCCGGCGTGGTCGCCGAACTCGTCGACCACCACGGCCATCTGCAGGCCGCCGGCGCGCAGGGTGTCCATGAGGTCGTCGAGCGGGACGGTGTCCGGCACGAAGGTCGCCGTGCCCATCACCGTCTCGATGCTCGTGGTGGGCCGCTGGTCGAAGGGGACCGCGAGGCCGTGGCGGATGTGGGCGACGCCCGCGATCTCGTTCTCCTCGTCCAGCACCGGGAAGCGGGAATGGCCGGTGACGCGGGCGAGCTCGAGCAGCTCGGCCACCGAGTCACCGGTCTCGAGGGAATCCATCCGGCCGCGGGGGACCATCGCGTCGTGCGCGCGCCGATCACCGAAGGCGAGGGTCCGCTGGACCAGCGAGGCGGTCTCCTCGGCGAGCGCGCCCTCGTCGGCCGAGCGCTTGACCAGCACTGCGAGCTCGTCGGCGCTGCGGGCGGAGCCGAGCTCCTCCTGCGGCTCGACGCCGAGGGCGCGGACCACGGCATTGGCGTTGCCGTTGAACAGGCGGATCGGCAGGCCGAAGATCGTCGTGAACAGCCGCTGGAAGCCCACGACGAGCTTGGCCGTGCGCAGCGGTTCCGCGATCGCCATGTTCTTGGGCACCAGCTCGCCGAAGATCATGGTCATCCCGGTGGCGAGCACCAGGGCGATGGTCACGGAGACGGAGCGTGCGGCGACCTCGCCGAGGCCGGCGTCGAGCAGGGCGGGGCCGAGCAGGGCCGCGATCGCGGGCTCCGCGAGGAAGCCGATGCCCAGGTTGGTCACGGTGATGCCGAGCTGGGCGCCGGAGAGCTGTGTGGAGAGGGTCTTCATCCCCCGCAGGACGCCGCCGGCGCGCTTGTCACCGGACTCGGCGGCCGCCTCCACCTCGTTGCGGTTGGCGGTGATCAGGGAGAACTCGGCGGCGACGAATCCGCCGCAGGCCGCGATCAGCATCAGGCCGATCGCCAGGGAGATCAGGGGACCGATCAGGTCCATGGACGGATCCCCCCGCGGGAAGTGAGTGAGTGCAGGCCCGAAGGCCTGGGACTGTCACTGGGGGCGTCGCTGGCGGCGCTCATG
>JAKDUN010000048.1 GCA_030457675.1 Brachybacterium sp.
CTGCCGGCCAACACGCTGAGCCCGGCGCCCTCGTTCCCGGCCCCCTTCGAGGAGGACCTCACCCCGGCGGACACCGCATTGGACATGCTGGTGCCCGACTCGCCGAACCAGCCCTACGACATGCTCTCGGTGCTGCGCACAGTGCTCGACGACGAGGAGTTCCTCGAGGTCCAGCCGCTGTTCGCACAGAACATCCTGGTGGGCTTCGGCCGGGTCGAGGGCTACAGCGTCGGCATCATCGCCAATCAGCCCTCGCACCTGGCCGGCACGCTGGACATCGACGCCTCGGAGAAGGCGGCCCGGTTCGTGCGCCTGTGCGACGCCAACAACATCCCGGTGCTGACCTTCGTGGACGTGCCCGGCTTCCTGCCCGGCACCGACCAGGAGTACGGCGGCATCATCCGTCGCGGCGCGAAGCTGCTGTACGCCTATGCGGAGGCGACGGTCCCGCTGATCACCGTCATCACCCGCAAGGCCTATGGCGGCGCCTACATCGTGATGGGCTCCAAGGAGCTGGGTGCGGACATCAATCTCGCCTGGCCCACCGCGCAGATCGCGGTGATGGGTTCACAGGGTGCGGTCAACATCCTCCACCGCGGTGATCTGCAGGAGGTCACCGAGCAGGGCGGCGACGTCGCGGCCGCCCGTGCCGGGTACGAGGCTGCGTACGAGGAGCAGTTCGCCACCCCGTACACCGCGGCCGAGCGCGGCTGGATCGACGGCGTGATCCGTCCCGCCGAGACCCGCCTCGAGGTGGCCCGTGCCCTGCGTGCCCTGCGGTCCAAGCGCGACACGCTGCCCACCAAGAAGCACGGGAACATCCCGCTGTGAGCGTCCCGCGGTCCTCCTCTCCCGCCGCGGCCGCCGCCGGTGGCGCGGACGCTCCGGCGGTGCGCCCCTCCGACGTGCGCCTGGTGCAGGGCTACCTGCGCGACGACGAGCTCGCCGCCATCACAGTGGTGGTCTCGGCGATGAGCGTGACCAGCCGACTCGAGGCGGAGGAGCGGCTGCTCGCCGAGGGCCGCGGCGCCGGGGCCGGTGCCTGGAACGATCCCGTGCACGCTCACCCGCGCGCCCATGGCCTGCGCTCCCTTCCCTCGGCCACCGCCTGGCAGTTCTCCGACCGCTGAGCCGGAGTTCTCCGACCGCGGAGCCGGGGGCCGGGCGCGCACTAGACTGCCCGGCATGCCCGAGACCCCTCCTGCCACGTCGGCGGTGCCTGCCGACTCCTCCGAGCCCCGCCCCGCCACCGCACTGGCCCGGCTGGCCGACGAGTACGTCGATCTCCGCGCCCGTCTGGACCCGTTCCTCGCCACCGCCCTGGGTGTGCCCGGACATGACGCGGAGGTGACCGACTACTCCCCCGCCGCGGTCGCCGAGCGCACCGACGCCGCCCGCACCCTGCTCGCGAGGGCCGCCGAGGTCCCGGACGAGGACGCGGTGGACACCGTCACCCGGGCCGCCCTCACCGAGCGCCTCGGCCTGGAGATCGAGCGCGCCGAGCAGCGCCTCGACATCGCCGCGGTCAACAACCTCGCCTCCCCGCTGCAGTCCCGCGACGCTCTGGACCAGATGCCCACCGACACCGCCGAGGACTGGCAGGTGATCGCTGAGCGGATGGCCGCTCTGCCCCGGTCGCTCAGCTCCTGGGCCGAGTCGCTGGACGAGGCGGCCGAGCACGGGGTGCTCTCCGCCCGGCGCCAGCTGCTGCTCGGCGCGGAGCAGGCCCGCGGCTTCGCCGCCGAGGACGGCTTCTTCACCGCCTTCGCCCGCGAGGCGAGGGGCGATCCGGCGCAGCGCGAGCGGGTCGCCGAGGCCGGCCGCACCGCCGCCCAGGGTTACCTCGACCTCGCCGACCACCTCGAACAGCTCGCCCCGCGCGCCCCCGAGCAGGATGCCGTGGGCCGCGACGCCTACGCGCTGGCCTCCCGCACCTTCCTGGGCACCGCGATCGACATCGACGAGACCTATGCCTGGGGCATCGAGGAGCTGCGCTCCGTCGTCGCCGAGCAGGAAGCGGTCGCCGCCCGGATCAACGACCGCGCCGGCAACGGCGGGGGCAGCTCGGTCCGGGCCGCGAAGCAGGCGCTGAACGCCGATCCCGCACGCGTGCTGCACGGCACCGAGGAGCTGCGCGCCTGGATGCAGGACCTCAGCGACCGTGCGATCGACGACCTCGCCGGCACCCACTTCGACATCCCCGAGCCGCTGCGGCGACTGGAGTGCCGGATCGCCCGCACCGGCTCGGGCGGCATCTACTACACCGGCCCCAGCGAGGACCTCACCCGTCCGGGCCGGATGTGGTGGGACGTGCCGGCCGGCACCACCGAGTTCCACACCTGGCTGGAGGCAACGACCGTCTACCACGAGGGTGTGCCCGGCCATCACCTCCAGGTGGGCACGCAGACCCTGCAGGCCAGCACCCTGAACCGCTGGCGGGCGCTGATGTGCTGGGTCTCCGGGCACGGCGAGGGGTGGGCGCTGTACGCCGAGCGGCTGATGGACCAGCTGGGATACCTCGGCGATGACGGCGACCGGCTGGGCATGCTGGATGCGCAGCGGCTGCGGGCCGGCCGCGTGGTGCTGGACATCGGCCTGCACTGCGAACTGCCCATGCCGGGCGGGCTCGCCGGGTCCGCCGGCGGCGCCTGGAGCGTCGAGAAGGCCTGGGACTTCATGAGTGCCCACTGGGGCGTGACCGAGGCGGAGCAGCGCTTCGAGCTGCACCGCTACCTGGGCTGGCCGGGCCAGGCCCCCTCCTACAAGCTCGGCCAGCGGGTCTGGGAGCAGCTGCGCCAGGAGGCCGAGGCCTCCGGAACCCCCGTCCGCGACTTCCACCGCCGGGCGCTCGAGCTCGGCGGCCTGCCGCTGTCCGTCCTCGAGGAGGCCCTGCGATGACCATCCCGACCCCCGCACCCACCGAGGCCGCGGAGACCACCGCCGACCTTACGCACGCCGCGGACCATGACCCGCTGCTGCTGCTCGCCTCCGCCTCTGCGGGGCGCCGGGCCACGCTGGAAGCGGCCGGCATCGACCACGCAGCCCTGCCGGTCGACCTCGACGAGGAGGCGATCCTCGCCCGGGCCCGCGCGCAGGCCGCGGAGTCCGGTGACCCGCAGGACGCCCTGACCGCCGCGGACGAGGTGCTGCTGCTGGCCCGGGAGAAGGCACTCACAGCGACCGCCCGCAGCGACGGCGGCTACGTGGTGCTCGGCGGCGATTCGATGCTCGAGCTGGACGGCGAGGTGATCGGGAAGCCGCTGACCGCCGCGCGGGCCCGCGAGCGCTGGCGAGCGATGCGCGGTCGCACCGGGATCCTGCACTCCGGGCACTGGCTGGTCGATGACCGCGACCCGGAGGACGGCGGCACCGGTGCCACCTTCGGGGCGACCGCCAGCTGCGAGCTGCGCTTCGCGGACCTCTCCGACGAGGAGATCGACGCCTACGTCGCCACCGGCGAACCGCTCGGGGTCGCCGGCGGCTTCACCATCGACGGCCGCGGCGGTCCCTTCATCGAGCACGTCCAGGGCGATCCGCACGCCGTGGTGGGCCTCTCCCTGCCTCTGCTGCGACGGATGCTCGGTGAGATCGGCCTGGGCATCCACGAGCTGTGGACGGAGACCTCACCCGACACTGCCGACGCCGACCCGTCGGACCCTGCCGACAGCTGAGCCCTCGCGGTACTAGACTCGACCTCTGCTGACCCCCTCGGAAGGACCCTTCGCCGATGCCCGCTCGCTCCTCCAAGCCCCGCCCCCTGTCCGCGGTGCTCATCGCCAACCGTGGAGAGATCGCGGTGCGGATCGCACGAGCCTGCAAGGACGCCGGTGTCCGCTCCGTCGCCGTCTATGCCGATCCGGACCGCGACGCGCTGCACACGCAGGTCGCCGATGAGGCCTATGCCCTCGGTGGCACCACCGCCGCGAGCTCCTACCTCGTGGTGGACAAGATCCTGGACATCGCCCAGCGCTCCGGTGCCGATGCGATCCACCCCGGCTACGGATTCCTCTCCGAGCGCGCGGACTTCGCCCAGGCGGTCATCGATGCGGGACTGACCTGGATCGGTCCCTCGCCCGCCGCGATCGAGAAGCTCGGCGACAAGGTCTCCGCCCGCCACATCGCCCAGAAAGCCGGTGCGCCGCTGGTCGCCGGCACCAAGGACCCGGTGAAGAACTCCGACGAGGTCGTGGACTTCGCCCGTGAGCACGGGCTGCCGATCGCGATCAAGGCAGCCTTCGGCGGCGGTGGCCGCGGCCTGAAGGTGGCTCGCGAGGAGTCCGAGGTCCGTGAGCTGTTCGACTCCGCGGTCCGCGAGGCCGTCGCCGCCTTCGGCCGCGGCGAGTGCTTCGTGGAGCGCTTCCTGGACTCCCCCCGTCACGTCGAGACCCAGTGCCTGGCGGATATGCACGGCAACGTCCAGGTGGTCTCCACCCGCGACTGCTCGCTCCAGCGTCGTCACCAGAAGTTGGTCGAGGAGGCCCCCGCGCCCTTCCTCTCCCCCCAGCAGAACGCGCAGCTGATCAGCTCCTCGAAGGCGATCATGCGCGAGGCCGGCTACGTCGGGGCCGGCACCTGCGAGTTCCTGGTCGGCACGGACGGCACCATCTCCTTCCTCGAGGTCAACACCCGCCTCCAGGTCGAGCACCCGGTGACCGAGGAGGTCGCGGGCGTGGATCTGGTGCGCGAACAGCTGCGCATCGCCGCCGGCGAGCACATCTCCGAGCAGGATCCCGCGACCCGCGGCCACTCCTTCGAGTTCCGGATCAACGGCGAGGACCCGGGCCGCGGCTTCATGCCCGCCCCCGGCCGGATCCAGCGCTTCGAGCCGCCCTCGGGCCCGGGAGTGCGGGTCGAGACGGGCGTGCGCACCGGCGACGAGGTCTCCGGTGCCTTCGACTCGATGCTGGCCAAGCTCATCATCACCGGTGCCACCCGTCAGGAGGCGCTCGAGCGGTCCCGTCGGGCGCTGGCGGAGTTCCACATCGAGGGCATCCCGACGGTGATCCCCTTCCACCGCAAGGTGGTCGAGGACGCAGCCTTCGCTCCGCAGGACCCCGAGCAGACCTTCTCGGTGCACACCACCTGGATCGAGTCCGAGTTCGACAACGACCTGACGGCCGCACCGCTGCCCGGCCAGCCCGAGGAGACCGAGGACCGCGAGTCCGTGGTCATCGAGGTGGACGGCCGGCGGGTCGAGATCAGCCTGCCCGCCTCGCTGCGTGCACCGCAGGCCGCAGTGCGCCAGCGCCGCAAGCGTCAGCACCGGGCGGCCGGGGAGGTCGCCGGCGGCGGCAACAGCGTCTCCGCCCCGATGCAGGGCACCATCGTCAAGGTGGTCGCCGAGGAGGGCCAGTCGGTGGCCGACGGCGATCTGCTGGTCGTGCTCGAGGCGATGAAGATGGAGCAGCCGATCACCGCGCACCGCTCCGGGATCGTCAAGGGCATCAACGCCGAGATCGGGGCCACCGTCTCCGCCGGCGCCGTCCTCTGCTCGATCGAGGACTGACTCCGGCGCGCCGGGCCCCGGGCCGGCCGGTTCAGGCCTCCGGGGCCAGCACCCGCTGCCTCGCCACCTCGGCCAGGGAGCCGGTGAGCGAGGGGTAGATGGTGAAGGTGCCGGCGACCTGCTCGGCGGTGAGCCGGTGGGCGACCGCGAGGGTGAAGGGCAGGATCAGCTCGCTGGCCCGCGGCGCCACCACCACCGCGCCGATCACGGTGTGGGAGCCGGGGCGCACGATGAGCTTCACGAAGCCCTCGGTGAGGCCCTGCATCTTCGCCCGCGGATTCGTGTCCAGGCCCAGCACCAGCACCTCGCCGGAGACCTCGCCGTCCCGGACATCCTGCTCGCTGACCCCGACCACGGCGATCTCCGGGCTGGTGAAGATCGCGGAGGAGACCTGGGCCGAGATCAGCGGGGAGACGGCGTCGCCCAGGGCGTGGTGCATGGCGATCCGCCCCTGCATCGCCGCGACGGAGGCGAGCGGGTACACCCCGGTGCAGTCACCGGCGGCGTAGATGCCGCGCACGGAGGTACGGGAGACACGGTCGGTCTCGATGTGGCCGGAATCCTTCGTCCGCACCCCAGCGGTCCAGAGCCCGAGGTCGGCGGTCCACGGGATCCCGCCGATGGCGACGAGCACATGGCTGCCGACGATCTCCTCGCCCGTGGTGAGGGTGACCACCACGGCGTTCTCGGTGCGTCGTGCGGTCTCGGCGCGGGAGCGGGAGCGCACGGTGACGCCGCGGCGCGCGAAGGCTTCCTCGAGCACGTCCGCGGCCTCCGCATCGGTGCCGGGCAGCACCTTCTCCCGGGAGGAGACCAGGGTGACCTCGCTGCCGAGGGCCCGGTAGGCGCTGGCGAACTCGGCGCCGGTCACCCCGGAGCCGACGACGATGAGGTGCTCGGGCAGGTGCTCCAGCTCGTACAGCTGGGTCCAGTTCAGGATCCGCTCGCCGTCGCAGGGAGCGGTCTCCAGCTCCCGGGGGCGGGCGCCGACCGCCAGCAGGATCACATCGGCCTCGAGGGTCCTCACCCGTTCCCCTGCCGTATCGAGCACCTCGACCCGGTCCGGACCGTCCAGTCGTCCCCTCCCGTCGATGACCTGCACCCCGGATGCTGCCAGGCTCGAGCGGACATCGGCGGACTGGGCCGTGGCGAGCTCGCGCACCCGCCGATTGACGGCGGCGAGGTCGACGTTCAGGGAGTGGGCGGTGGGGGCGGCGCCGTTGTCGGCGTCGCGGATGCCGAGCTGCTGGGAGCCGCCGACCTGGTCGAGCACGTCGGCGGTGGCGATCAGGGTCTTGGAGGGCACCACATCGGTGATCACCGCGGCGCCGCCGATGCCGCGGTCCTCGATCAGCACGGTCTCCGCGCCGTGCCGCGCGGCGGTCAGTGCCGCCTCGTATCCTCCTGGGCCGCCGCCGATGATCACCACGCGGGCGCGTCCCTCCGCGTGGGTGAGACGACGGGGGTCGGAGGGAAGGGCGGTGCTGGGATCGGTCACGATCTCATTGTGGCAAAGACTGCACGGCAGGGTGCCGTTTGTGACGTTCCGTCGGCCCGACTGCGTTACCTTCGGTCCATGACTTCTTCCGCTGCTGATCCGTACCAGCTCGCCCGCGAGGCCGCCTCCGCCATCGCCGAGGCCAGCGGTGTCCCCACCCACGATCTGGCCTTGGTGCTCGGCTCGGGATGGTCCGGCGCCGCCGACCTGCTCGGCGAGACGGTGTGGCAGGCCGACGCGAGCACGATCCCCGGGTTCCGGCCGCCTGCTGTCGCCGGCCACGTCGGCACCCTGCGTTCGATCCGGGTGGAGGGCACCGGTGCGCGCGCCCTCGTGCTCGGCGCCCGCACCCACTTCTACGAGGGCGCGGGCGTGGAGGCCACGGTCCACGGGGTGCGCACCGCCGCCGCGACCGGGGCCCGCACCATGGTGCTGACCAACGGCTGCGGCGGGATCGACCCCTCCTGGGCCCCGGGCACCCCGGTGCTGATCCGCGACCAGATCAACTTCACCGGCGCCACCCCGCTGGTCGGCGCCAACTTCGTGGACCTCACCGATCTGTACACCCCGGCGCTGCGGGACCTCGCCCACGAGGTCGACGCCAGCCTCGACGAGGGCGTGTACATGCAGTTCTCGGGCCCGAGCTACGAGACCCCCGCCGAGGTGCAGATGGCGAAGGCGATCGGGGCCGATCTGGTGGGCATGTCCACCGCGCTCGAGGCGATCGCGGTCCGCGAGGCCGGGATGGACCTGCTGGGCATCTCGCTGGTGACCAACCTCGCCGCGGGCATCAGCGGGGATGCGCTGAGCCACCAGGAGGTGCTCGAGGCCGGGCGCGAGGCGGGCCCGCGGATCTCCCGCCTGCTGGCCGAGACGGTCCGCCGGATCACCGAGAGCGAGTCGGCGGCGCGCACCGCGACGGGCGCCTCGGCATGAGCACGGACGCGGCCCTGCGCACCCGCATCCGGGCCTGGCTCCAGGACGATCCCGATCCGAGGACTCGGGCCGCGCTCGAGAGCCTGCTCGAGCAGGCCGGCGCGGGCAGCACGGCGGCGCAGGAGGAGCTCGCCGACGCCTTCTCCGCCGACCTGCAGTTCGGCACCGCGGGCCTGCGCGGTGCGATGGCGCCCGGCCCGAACCGGATGAACCTCTCCGTGGTCTCCCGCGCCGCACGCGGCCTGGCCGACCACCTGCGGGAGGATCTGGGCCTGGGCCGACCGCGGGTGGTCATCGGCTTCGACGCCCGATACAACTCCGCCGACTTCGCCCGGCGCTCCGCGGAGATCATGGCGGCGGCCGGCTGCCAGGTGCAGCTGCTGGAGCGCTTCGGCCCCACTCCCCTGGTCGCCTTCGCCGTGCGACACCTGGAGGCGGATGCCGGCATCGTGGTCACCGCCTCCCACAACCCGCCGGCGGACAACGGCTACAAGGTCTACCTGGGCGGCCGCGCCGCGGAGCCCGAGGGTCGCGGCGTGCAGATCGTGCCGCCCTCGGATACGCAGATCGCGACACGGATCGCGGCCGTCGGCCCCGTGCTCGACATCCCCGTCGCGGACTCCGGCGGCGCGGATCCCGACATCGAGGACTCCGGCATCGAGGACTCCGGCATCGAGCTGCTCGGCGAGCAGCTGCGCGAGGACTACCTCACCGCCATCAGCGCCCTGCCGGATCCGGAGGGCCCGCGGGAGGTGCGGATCGTGCACACCGCGATGCATGGGGTGGGCACCGAGACGGCTCTGGCCGCCTTCCACCGCACCGGCTTCACCGAGGTGCACCCGGTCGCGAAGCAGGCCGATCCCGACCCCGACTTCCCCACCGTCGCCTTCCCGAACCCCGAGGAGCCCGGCGCGATCGATCTCGCGCTCGAGCTCGCCCGGACCGTCGAGGCCGATGTGGTGATCGCCAATGATCCCGATGCGGACCGCTGCGCGGCGGCGGTGCTGGATCCGCACCGCGGCGACTGGCGGATGCTCACCGGCGACGAGCTGGGCGTGCTGCTGGGCGACCATATGGTGCGCCGGCACGGCTACCGGGGCGTCCTGGCCCGCTCGATCGTCTCCAGCCGCTGGCTGGGCGCGATCGCCGAGAGCGTCGGAGTGGAGGCCGCGGCCACGCTGACCGGGTTCAAGTGGATCACGCGTGCCCCGGGGATCGCCTTCGGCTATGAGGAGGCCATCGGCTACTGCGTCCAGCCCGAGGTCGTGCGCGACAAGGACGGCCTCTCCGCCGCGCTGATGGTCGCCGAGATGGCGGCAATGGCCCGGTCCGAGGGGACGACACTGATCGGACGGCTCGACGAGCTCGCCGCGGAGCACGGCCTGTTCTCGACCGCGCAGCTGTCGATCCGGGTCGAGGACCTGTCGCTGATCGGCGCGATGATGGAGCGTCTGCGGGCGTCGCCGCCCACCTCGCTGCTGGGCTCCCCGGTGTTGACCACTCAGGACCTCTCCCTGGGATCGGTGGCGACCACCGGGCTGCCACCGACCGAGGGCGTGCTGCTGCTCAGCGAGGACGACACCCGCGTGGTGGTGCGTCCCTCCGGCACCGAACCGAAGCTGAAGTGCTACCTCGAGGTCGTCACTGCCGTCCCTGCGGGTGTCTCCGTCGCGGAGACCGGGGCCCTCCGGCACCGGGCCGATGAGCGCCTGGCGGCGCTGCAGGACGAGCTGCGCCAGGTGCTCGGAGCGGCCTGAGTCCGGCGCTCCGAGCGCGGGCGCTGCCTGGGACGGGCCGCCGTGACCGGCCCGGAGGTCGGTTCAGGCCTCCGCGCCGCGGCGGGCCCGTCCGGCCCTGGCGGTGGCGCCGACCGCGATCAGGATCGCCGCGATGGTCACGATGCCGGCGAGCACCAGCAGCCAGCCGACGGGGATCCCCATCACCGCGACCAGCTTCGTGGTGGTGACGGTGGGGATCACGTCCTCCGCCCCGGGATCGGCGGCGAAGGTGAGGTCGGTGGTGAACGACTCCGGCTCTCCGCGGATCTCGAACTCGGTCACAGTGCGGAAGCGCACCGGTGACTCCTCGTCCGTCGCCGCGTCCCCGAGATCCACCCCGGCCAGCTCGCGCAGCGTCGCATCCGACCAGGTCCAGTCGTGGTGGGTGGGGGATCCGATCCAGGGCCGGTCGACCTGCTGCTCCTCGGCGGAGGCGTCGCTGCGACGCATCGGGGTCTCGGCGAGCACGAAGAGGTGCACGTGCTGGGCGGTCTCGGCGGCCTGGGAGAAGCGCATCGGGTAGATCAGCTCGTCGGTCGCGAAATCGAACCGCAGCGGTTCGACGTCGCCGCTGAGCACGGCGTCCTCCGCGTAGCGGATCGCGGTGAACGTCCAGCCGTCCTCGGCATAGGGGTCGATCAGGGCGGAGAGCTCAGCATCCAGCGCGTAGCCGTTCTCCGTGAGCCAGCTGCGCACCCCCTCGGCGTCGCCGCCGAGCACCGCGACCTCGTAGTTCCCGATGCGCTCCTGCGAGTGGACCGTGGGCTGCCCGGCATCCTCCGTCTCCGGCGCGCCCCCTGCTTCGTCGCCGCCCCCGAGGTCGAAGGGGTTCTCGCCCCAGTAGTCGTAGTCGATCTCCTCGCGAGGCGCGGTGGCGGCTGTCATCTCCCGCAGGGTGCCGGACTGTCCGGCGCTCACCTCCGGCACCGAGGGAGTCGGCATCAGCAGGGTCGAGCCGATGCGTTCGGCATCGAGGGCGAGCCCCATCACGATCGTCTCGACCCCGTCCCGCAGGGAGAGCACTGCGGTCTCCTTCATGACGTTCGCGCCGTCGGGCCGGTCCGCGGGGTCCACGAAACCGCCGCAGGCGCAGGCTCCTGCCGGGGAGGCGGCGCCCAGTGCGGTCTGGGCGAGGAGCACGAGACCCGCCAGCAGCACGCAGAGAACGCGACGACGACCTCTGCCGTCCGTGGACACCGCACTCACCGCTCAGTCCGCTCAGTACCCCGTGCCGGTGCCGCCCGCGAGGATCGCCCCCGAGGAGGAGAGCCCCAGCCGGCTCGCTCCCGCGGCGACCATCGCCTCGGCCGCCTCGCGGGTGCGGATCCCGCCGGAGGCCTTCACGCCCAGGCGATCGCCGACGGTCCTGCGCATCAGCGCGACGGCGTGCTCGCTCGCGCCCCCGGCGGGGTGGAAACCGGTGGAGGTCTTCACGAAGTCGGCGCCGGCCCGCTCGGCCGCCTCGCAGACGCCGACGATCTGCTCGTCGCTGAGGGCAGCGGACTCGATGATCACCTTGAGCACCACCGGGGACTTGGCCACGTCGCGCACCGCCCGGATCTCATGCTCGACGGCTTCGTACTCACCGGCGCGGGCCAGGCCCACGTTCAGGACCATGTCCACCTCGTCGGCGCCCTTGTCCGCCGACTCGCGGGCCTCGAAGGCCTTGACCTCCGGGGAGTGCTGGCCGGAGGGGAAGCCGCAGACGGTCGCGACCTTCACGCTGGTCTCCACCGGGAGCATCGACGGCGAGACGCAGATGGAGTAGGTGCCCAGCTCCTCGGCCTCGCGCAGCAGCGCAGTGACGTCGGCGGCGGTGGCCTCGGGCTTGAGCAGGGTGTGGTCGATGAGAGCGGCGAGCTGGTCGCGGTCGAGAGAGGTCATGGGGAGATCCTGGCAGACGCATGTGGCACCGCGCATCCGCAGTGGCCTCGATCGGGTCACGACTTCCGTGGACCGCACCCGTAGCCTCTCTACCTGTGTGATAGGTTCCCGGGATCGATGCACCGTGGCACACCGGCCGCGTGAGGCATCCCGCCACCCCATCCAGGCCCCGAGGAGCACCGTCGATGTCGACGTCCACGCCCCCGCCGAACGCCGCCGAAGCGGCGAGCACCCCGCGCGCCACCACGCTGGACGCCGATATCGACCCCTACGTGATCGATGGCGCGCAGGTCACCGAGCCGCCGCGCAGGCTGCGCGGGAAGCTCCGCTTCCTGGGCCCGGGCATGATCACCTCCGCCGCCGTCGTCGGCTCCGGTGAGCTGCTCACCGCGACCGCGCTCGGCGCCCAGGTCGGCTTCATGCTGCTGTGGCTGGTGCTGGTCTCCACCTTCCTCAAGGTGTGGGTGCAGATCGAGCTGGCGCGCTGGTCGATCTCCACCGGCCGCGTGGCGCTGGACGGCTACAAGGACGTGCCCCCGAAGATCGCCGGTCGCGGCTGGATCTCCTGGCTGGTGCTGCTGATGTTCCTGCAGTTCTTCATCGGTCAGGCCGGCGTCATCAGCGCCTCCGCCTTCGCCTTCAGCACCCTGTTCCCGATCGGGCCGGACCCCTATTCGCTGCTCTCGATCGGGGTGTGGGTCGCGATCCTCGTCATCGTCGCGATCGCGATCCACGCCGCGAACCGCTACGCGATCGTCGAGAACATCTCCACCGTGCTGGTGCTGCTGGTGACCGCCTTCGCGATCGTGATGGTGTTCCTCCTGAACGGCACCGAGTTCGCCTGGAGCCTCGCCGATCTCGGCGACGGCATGCGCTTCGAGATCGCCGCGGGCGCCTTCGGCGTGGCGCTGGCGATGTTCGGCATGACCGGCGTGGGGGCGGGCGAGACCACCGCGTACACCTACTGGGTCGTCGAGAAGGGCTACGCCGCCTGGACCGGCCCCAACGACGGCACCGAGAGCTGGGTCGCCCGTGCCCGCGGCTGGATCTCGGTGATGAAGGTCGATGCCTGGGTCTCCTGGGTCATCTACACCGCCTCGACCGCTGCGTTCTACATCCTGGGCGCTGCCGTGCTGCACCCGCAGGGCCTGGTCCCCGAGGGCAACGACGTCATGCTCACCATCTCCTCGATCTTCGACTCGGCCGTCGGCCGCTGGGGCGGGGTGCTGTTCCTCGTCGGTGCGGGCCTGGCCCTGTTCAAGACGATCCTGGCCAACGTGCCGAGCCTCGCCCGGCAGGTGGGCCACACGCTCGCGATCTTCGGTGCCTACGACTGGAACGATCAGCACGCACGCATCCGTTGGCAGCGGGTCATCATGATCGTGCTGCCGATCGGGTGGGGCATCCTCGGCACCGCCGTCTCCTCGCCGCTGGCGCTGGTCGTCATCGCCGGCATCCTCAATGCCATCTTCCTGATCGGAGCCGCAGCGGCGACGCTCTACCTCTCCTACACGCAGACCGATCGACGGATCCGGGACGGGGCGCCCACCATGGTGATGCTATGGATCTCCGCGCTCGCCATCGTCTTCGTCGGCGTCTACGGCCTGTTCAACGCGTTCTGAGCCCCGCCGCTGCGATCCCTTCACCACCTGCCTGCCGCTGCACGTCTGGAGTCGACCCATGGATGACCTCGGAGCCACTGCCTGGAAGCACCTCTCCACTCCCGTCCGCGATGCGACCGGGGAGCGGCTAGAGCGCGGCTCGCTCGCGGATCGGGTCCGTGAGGCGGTGCTGGGGCTGATCGACCAGGAGGGGCTCTCGGACGGGGACCCGCTGCCCGCGACCGGGACCCTCGCCGAGCGGTTCGGGGTCTCCCGCACCGTGATCCGGGAGGCGCTCAGCGCGCTCGCGGCCCTCGGCATCATCGAGGTCAGCAACGGGCGCAGCGCGACCGTGCGCCCGCTGGACCCGGAGCTCGTGCGCTTCTACCTCACCCGCGCGATCCGCGAGTCCCGGGACGACAGCTTCCCCACCCTGATGGACGTGCGGGGTCCGCTCGAGGTGCGGGCCGCACTCCGGGCCGCGAGGGGCTTCGCCGACGGCGCCGATGAGCCCGCCGGGGCCAGGGAGCGATTGGAGGTCCTGCGCGAGGACCTCGACACGGCACTGCCCGACTCCGCTCTCTACCCACGGTTGGATCTGCAGCTGCACCAGGAGATCGCGCTGCTCAGCGGGAACCGCGCCCTGCAGGGTCTGCTGGAGGCGGTCAGCATCCCCCTGTTCCGTGCCATGCAGGAGGTGCGCGCAGAGCGCGATCTGCACGGCACGGTCGGCTCCGAGCACACCGACCACCTGGCGATCATCGACGCGATCCTCGCCGGGAAGCCCGAGGCCGCCGCGGCGGCGATGGAGCATCACATGCGTGCGGTGGAGAGCTTCGAGATCATCCCCTGACCCGCCCCCCACTGACCTGACCTGCCCGGCCGCAT
>JAKDUN010000049.1 GCA_030457675.1 Brachybacterium sp.
GTGACGATCGCCAGGCCCGTCGGCCCCTCGGCCTCCCGCACTCCGGCGAGGCCGACCCCGGCCGCGCGCAGGCCGGACAGGCCCGCCTCGGCCTGGGTGTCGGTGCCGACGGCGCCGATCATCTCGACCGCGCCGCCCAGCTTGGCGGCAGCGACGGCCTGGTTGGCGCCCTTGCCGCCGGGGGTCATCTGCCCGCCGCGGCCATGGAGGGGCTCCCCCGGCTGCGGGTGCCGCGCCACCTGGGCGATGAGGTCGACGTTGATCGAGCCGACCACTGCGATCGTCTGGGTGGGGCTCATGCGGGATCGCCCGCCTTCTGCTCAGTGAGGGTGACAGCTTCGACAATCGGGGCGACGGGAACAATCGCCTGTGCGCAGGCGGACCGCAGCATGGGCGGAGTGGACCCCCGCAGGGGCGAACGAAGCGGCACCCAGCTCACCCTCGCGCCTCTCCTGCATCCCCCAGCGCACGTTCGCGAACCTTCTGCACATGGGAGCACATCGCCTCGGCCGCCGCGTCAGCATCCCCGGTGGCGAGCGCCTCGATGATCGCCTCGTGCTCGACGATGGCATCCCGGACGTCCGTGACGCCTCGGTGCACCGTGCTGCGCAGCCGGTGCACGAGCGCTCCCAGGCTGTGCGAGATGTCCAGCAGGTAGCGGTTGCCGCTGCGGGAGATGATGATGTCGTGGAACTCCTGATCCCGCGAGTAGTACTCCGTGGTGAGGGCGACGTCCTTCTCTCCGCGATCCAGCGCCGCGATCACGGCTTCGCCGCTGCGGCGATGGCGCTCCTGTGCCCGGCGCAGCTCGGGCAGGAACTCCGGAGCCGAGGGGGCGGCCAGCCGGATCGCAGTCCCCTCCAGCATCTCCCGAGCCTGGAAGAGCTCCAGGAGCTGACCCTGGCCGAGCGGCGGCGCGACGCGGTATCCCTTGTGCGCCTGGCGGGTGACCAGGCCGGTCCGTTCGAGCTGGACCAGCGCCTCACGCACAGGTGTCGGTGACACATCGAGCTGCCGGGCGATCGTGTCGATGGACAGTCGAGTTCCCGGCGTGGCCTCCCCTCTGAGCAGCATGTCGAGCACGCTCTCGTAGACATGCTCTCGCAGCCCTCGACGGGAGAAGGTCCCTGGCTGCAGCTCGAACGCCCCCCGGGAAGCGCCGAGGTCTTCACTGGGAATCATGGCGACAGCGTATCGGCAGACCTGGCGGAGGATCCCGGCCGGCGACTCAGGAGACTCCCGAGATTGACACGCCTCACAACTCCTATATGATCTTCGATATACGACTTCGGTCCCGACATCTTGTGCTCGTGGTGCGCGCAGCACCGCGGATCCCGGCACCGCTACCCGCCTCTCAACGCCGAGAACCCCAGGTCACAGTCTGGCCGGCACTCCAGAGGCCGAAAAACCCGCCGCACGCCACCATCGGTCGCGGAGCGAGCCGAGCTCGACCCGCACCCCTCCTGAGGAGATCTGCATGCCCTACTCGATCACCACCATCGCCGTCATCGGCTCCGGATACATGGGCGGCGGGATCGCCCAGGTCTTCGCCCGCGCAGGCTTCTCCGTGCTGATCGCCGACCAGAGCGCCGAGGTCGCGGCGAAGGCCCACCACCGGCTCGTCGAGGAGGCGCAGCAGTTCGAGGACCGCGGCCTGTTCCCGGACGGTTCGGCCGCTGCCATCACGCAGAATCTTTCAGCCGCGGAATCGGTCGAGGACGCGGCGGCCACGGCGGATCTCGTCATCGAAGCGGTCTTCGAGGATGTCGACGTGAAGACCGCGGTGCTCCAGCAGATCTCTGCGGCGGCTCGAGCCGAGACCATCATCGGCACCAACACCTCGACCATGTCCGTGAACACGCTGAAGCCGGCGGTGAGCCACCCCGAGCGGTTCATGAACATCCACTTCTTCAACCCCGCCCCCTTCATCCCGGGCGCCGAGCTCGTGGCCAGCGACGAGACGAGCGATGCCGTGGTCGCGGCCGTCGTCGATGTGCTGACCCGCGCCGGCAAGCGCCCGGCCGTCGTCGGCGACACCCCCGGCATGGTCGTCAACCGGATCCAGTACGCGATGCTCAGCGAGGCCTTCCGGGTCGTCGAGGAGGGGGTCGCGTCCAAGGAGGCCATCGACACCCTGATCCGCAACAGCCTCGGTTTCCGGCTGGGTCTGGTGGGCCCGTTCTCGATCGTGGACCAGGCCGGCGTGGACATCTATGCCAGCTGCTACGGGATCCTCGAGGAGGCATTCGGCGAGCGGATGGCCGCCCCCGAGTCCCTGCTCGCGGCCGTGGCCGACGGCTCCCACGGCACCAAGGCGGGCCGCGGACTGCTGGGCAGCTATGACGAGGACGCCCTGTCAGCGATCCGCGAGTACCGGGACCGCGCCTACGTGCAGATGGCGAGCCTGCAGGACGAGCTGGGGACGCCTCCCGGCCCCTCGGGCACCACCACCGACTGACCCCCACCCCGATGCGGGCCTCGCCCCGCATCTGCCGCATCCTTCGCATGCACGACCCGATCAATGGAGATGAAGTGTCACAACCTGCCCTGGCTGTCATCGACGCCGACCCCTATGTGCGCAGCACCAGCAAGATCCTGCAGCCTCCCCGGGGCTGGCGCCCCTCGCTGCGCTTCCTCGGACCCGGCATGGTCACCAGCGCGGCGGTGGTCGGCTCCGGCGAGCTGATCACCGCGACCGCGCTCGGTGCGCAGGTCGGCTTCGTCCTGCTGTGGATCATCCTTTTGTCAACGCTGGTCAAGGTGGGGGTGCAGATCGAGCTCGCACGCTGGTCGATCTCCACCGGCAAGCCGTCGGTGACCGGATACAACGACGTCTCTCCGCGGATCTTCGGCAAGAGCTGGATGTCGTACCTGGGCCTGCTGAACTTCACCCAGGGCATCATCGGCCAGGGCGGCGTGCTCGCCGCCGCGGCCTTCGCCTTCTCGGCCGCGCTGCCGGTGCTCGGCGCGCCGCTGTCCGCGGCCTCGCTCGCCTTCTGGATCATCCTGATCGTCGGGATCACGATCGCGATCCACATGACGAACAAGTACGAGATCGTCGAGCGCCTGTGCACCGTGCTGGTGATCGCGGTGACCGCCTGCGTGGTGGCACTGGTGATCGGGGTGCAGTTCACCGACTTCGCGTGGACCCTGATGGACGTCGGCGAAGGCCTCTCCTTCCAGCTCTCCGCCGGCGCGATGGGCTTCGCCCTGGCGGTGTTCGGCTTCACCGGCATCGGCGCCGACGAGATCACCAAGTACACCTACTGGTGCGTCGAGAAGGGGTACGCCGCATGGGCCGGTCCCAACGACGGCACCGACGAGTGGGCCGAGCGCGCCCGCGGTTGGATCTCCGTGATGAAGAAGGATGCCTGGCTCTCCTGGGGCGTCTACACCCTCTCGACGGTGGCGTTCTACATCCTCGGGGCGGCCGTGCTGCATCCTCAGGGGCTGCAGCCCGAGGGCAACGACGTCATCACCACCCTCTCGCGCACCTTCACCGACATCCTGGGGCCGGGGGTGGAGATCTTCTTCCTCGTCGGTGCAGGCGTCGCGCTGTTCAAGACGGTGCTGGCGAACACCCCCGGCTTCGCCCGCCAGATGAGCAACACCCTGGCCGTGTTCGGGGCCTTCGACTGGACCGACCCCGTCTCCCGCAACCGGTGGCTGCGGGCGTTCATGATCATCCTGCCGCTTCTCTGGGGAGCTTTCGCCTTCGGGATGAAGGCGCCGCTGGCGATGGTGCTCATCGCCGGGGTCATCAATGCGTTCTGGCTGATGGCGATCGTGATCGCGGTGATCTTCCTGCACCGCACGCAGACCGATCCGCGCCTGCGGGACGGGGCGGTGTTCACCGTCTACTTCATGATCTCGGCCGTGGTGGTCTTCGGCGTCGGCGTCATGACCCTGCTCGACCAGTTCTGATCCTGGTCGACGAGTTCTGAGTCGACGAACGAGTGCGGGGCGGCGGCGCAGCAGGCCGCCGTCCCCGCACGACTTTCTGAGGAGATGACCCGATGGACCCTGAAGATCTCGCACTGAACTGCTCGCTCGCGCTGCGAGATATCGATCCTCGAGAACGGGCGAGCACCGCCGCGGCGCTCGGGTACTCCGCCGTCGAGTTCTGGTGGCCCTTCGCGGAGCAGCATCCGCGCCCGGAGCAGATCCGTGAGTTCGTCGACGATGTGCGCCGAGCCCAGCTCCCTGCGGTGCTGCTGAACTTCCCCGGTGGCGGCCCCGCTGTCGAGGAGCGGGGCCTGCTGAGCGTGCCGGGCCGCGAGGACGACTTCCTGCGGGCCGCCGAGACTTCGATCAGCATCGGCCGACAGATCGGGACGACCCGCTACAACCCCATGGCCGGGAACATCACCGGGACCTGGGTCGAAGGCTCGCAGGAGTTCGAAACCGCACTGACGAACCTGCTCCGCGTCGCTCCGCTGGCGGCCGAGGCCGACGCGACGATCGTGCTCGAGCCCCTGTCGGGATTCCCCCGCGCGGCCCTGACAACCTTCACGGAGGCGGAGTCCCTCGTCCGCGCCGCACGCCGCGAGGGCGCAGGCAACGTCGCCGTGCTCCACGACCTGTTCCACGCAGCGGTGAATGAGGACCCGGTGCTGACCGGCGCGCCTCCTGCGAGCGATCTGATCGGTCACGTCCAGATCGCTGACCATCCCGGCCGCGGCTGGCCGGGAACCGGTGAGCTTCCGCTGGCCGAGTGGATCGACGAGCTGCGTCGTACCGGGTACGACGGTTACGTGGGGATCGAATGCCACGGTGGCCAGCCTCGAGCTGCCCATCGCGCACTGGTCAGCGACTGACGGGGCTGATTCAGCCGGTCAGCACTGCCACCGCGTCGTAGAGCCTGCGATGGATCGGCCGCAGCTCGGCACAGGCCGCGGCGGCCGACGGGTCCGGCTCGGTGACCTCACCACTCTGCGCAGCGAGCGGGGTGAGGCGGTGGCCCAGTCCCAGCGCTTCCGCGCCGGCGAGCGCGGCGCCGAGCAGGGTCGCGTCGGTGCTGTCGGTGCGGACGGCGAGGATCCGCCGCCACGGGGCGGAGGCATCGATGCCGAGCACGGCGCCGCGCAGGCTGTCGTCCCGGACGGGGAATCGTTCCCCGCCGAGCGAGGGCAGGACCAGCAGGCCCGTCGGGCCGCGACCGCGCCTCTCTTCACGGTCCTTAAGCAGGTGGTCTGCGCTTGCTGCGCCCGCGCCGCTGAGATAGGTGACCCGTGCCCAAGCGGCCCGACGCCAGCCCCGAGAGCACCGACCGCGACACGCACCTCAACAAATAGCCTAACAAAGTTCCACATTCGCATTGAAAGTTTGGGTGTCACTTTGTAGATTACAGGCATGCCGATCACCCGCGCTGACCTCGACGACCTGCTTGCAGACCTGCGGATCCATCGTGGAGATTCCACGGGGGTCGAAGTCAAACAAGCAACCCAGGGACTACCGCATGACATCGGCACAACGATCTGCGCATTCGCCAACATGCCCGACGGCGGACTGATCATCCTAGGAGTGAGCGAAGCAGGAGGGTTCTCGACGACCGGCGTCGCAGACCCGGCGACTATGGAGTCCGGTCTCGCTTCCGTCGCCCGGCAGACCGTCGACCCTGCTCCGTACATCGAGACCGCCTCGATCGATCACGATGGGCTCGGCGTCATCGTGTGCCACGTGGCCCCACTTGCGCCCTCGGCTAAGCCTGCGAGGTTTCGTGGCGAAGCGTACCTGCGTCAGGCAGACGGTGATTACGTCATGGGGCCGGCCGATCTGAGGATGGTCGAGATCGCGGGACTTCACGATCGAGAACGCCTCGACTACGACGCCTCTCCCGTCCCGGGTGCTTCGCGAGAAGACTTCGACAACGACCTCGTCGAGTCCCTCGTCCGACGCGCGCAACGCTCATCGGTCCGCCTGCGCGGTCTGGATGAGAACGTGATCCTCCGACAGCTCGGCGCCACGACGACGTCGGGCGAGCCGACCATCGGGGGGCTCTATGCGCTGGGTAATTTTCCCCAGGGGCTGCTGCCGGCGCTCCGCGTCACGGCGGCCGTGCAGCTGCCCCGGGATGGCAGCGGCCTTCGGACGCAGAATCTGCGGGTCTTCGACGGGCCTGTCCCTGATCTCCTTTCCTCGACGCTGGAGTGGGTCACAACGAATCTGACGACACGCCAGTCGTACGGGAGCGATGGCAACCTCCGCTCCATTCCTGAGCTGCCGCTTCAGGCTGTCCGTGAGGCGCTGGCCAACGCTCTTGTGCACAGGGATCTCGGTCCCGACACACTTGGCGTAGGACGGTCGATCGATGTGCGCCTGAGTGAGAATGCGCTGACGATCGCGAGCCCCGGCGGCCTCCGTGGAGTGACGCTGCGCCAGATCATGAGCAGCTCCCATGCCCGGGCCGCGGTCAATCAGCGTCTCTATGCCCTGACGCAGTTCATGCGCACGCCCGATGGCGCGAACATCATCGAGGGCGAAGGCGGAGGCGTCACGGAGATCCTCCGCTCCGCGGTCGAGTCCGACCTACGCCGGCCGCGCATGGTGGATACCGGCGTGCAATTCACGACGATCCTGTGGCGCGGATCGATGGTGGACGCTGCGGATGAAAAATGGCTGCAGGAGCACGGTGACGGTCGCGCGCTCACCCATCTGCAGAAACAGGTGCTCTTGCGGGCGCGCGACGGGCGGCCGTGGAGCGTCGACGCTCTGCGCGACGAGTTCTCCCCGATGAGCAGTCGGGAAGCTCATGATCAGCTCACGAAACTCGTGCGGTGGGGGCTGCTCTCAATCGATCTGGCGAACGAGGTACCGGCGTCGATCACCGCTGGAAGCACGCCGCATGAGAAGGTGACGTCCACGCACCCGATCGATGTCCGCAGACCACGCATCGCGGGAGCGGGGAAGAACGCGAGCGTCGTACTGAGCGCGATCGACGGCGACGCCACTCTTGCGCAGATCACTGCTCGCACTGCGCTGACGGATCGGCAGGCTCGATACGCCGTTACGCAACTCATCAGGGCTGGTCTCGTGCGGATGGACGGGGGACCCGGTCAGCGCGGAACCACATATTCCCGCGTCATGGAATCTCAGTGACGAGCTGGCGAATGAACAGATTTCATCAGTCGCAGCCGACCCACCGTTGAGGCGTCCGGCTATGGGCCCGCCCTTGGCAGCCCCGCCTTCGTGAACTCGTCCTGCAGTGCAGGGCGCCGACGGTTCTGGGCGCGCAGCGCGAGGATCTTCTCCTGCAGCGCGCCCAGGTCCGTGCCGCTGACGTACCCGAGCGCTTCGCGGAGCAGCCGCGCAGCCTCCGCGTAGGCGTGCCGCTGGCCGGCAGAGACGGCGTCGACGGCGAGGTCGAACAGCACGTCCGCGGCGTCGGCCAGGTGGAGATCGGCGCGCCAGCGCGCGAGGGTGAGCCAGGCCGCGTCGCTCGCGCCGTGCTCTCGCGCCGTCTCCCAGGCACGGGGCATGTCCCCGTCCCACAGCAGCACGTCGACGAGCACCGACCAGGTGCCACGGGTGGCCGCGCGCTCGTGCAGGACGGCGAGCGCCTGCTCGCGCCAGTGGGGGAAGACGGGACCGGACCGCTGTGTGAGCGTCTGGAACGTGAACAGATCGGGCCGTTCGGTGAAGTTCTTCCAGGACAGCTCGGCGGCCTCACCATACCGGCCCAGCCGCTCGTAGGCCTCGGCCGCGACCGCGCGGAGGCGGGATCCGTTGCGGAACCGGTTCAGCAGCACCTGTGCCTCTTCCGCCGCCTCGCGGGCCCGCTGCGCGTCGAGGAAGACCTTCACGAGCGCGACCGCGCCGCCTTCGGAGTCGAGGTCCTCCCGCATCAGTGCGACCAGGGCGTCGGTGCCCCCGATGGCCTCCGCGACCCGCTCTCGTTGCGCCCCGGCCTGGTACTGGTGGACCCGCTCGGTCGTACTGAGCGCTCGCCATCGCGCGTCCACCACGTCACGGAACTCCTCGAGCCCCTCGGCGCCGAGCAGGTCGCGGTACTGTGCGGTCGCGTCGTAGAAGACGTCGAGGTCGCTGCTGAGCGCACGGCGTGCCAGCTCCCGGCCGAGCTCCCGCGGATCCCCGGGTGCGGCGCGGACGGCCCGCAGGTGGATCTCCTCGGCCCGGGCACAGGCCATGGAGAGCCCGCCACCGGAGTCGTCCACGTGGTCCAGGATCTCCTCGAACGCGTCGAGAGCGAAAAGGGCCAGCCGCGCGGCAGCCTGCGCGGCTCCGATCTCGAGCAGCTCCTCGACTCCGTCCAGAGCGTCATCGATCCCGGCGAAATAGTCCCGTGCCTCGTAGTAGGAGACGAATCCGCCGGTCTCCAGCGCCGCGAGGAGCTGCCCACGCACCGCGTCCTCGTCGATGCTGTCCTCCGGGTCCGCTCCGGCGGCGATGCGCAGCTGCGCATGCAGGACGGAGTCACCCTCCGCGGCGGTGAGCAGCTGGTCGGCGAGCCACTGGCGATCCTGGGCGAGGAGGAACCCCCGCAGATCCGGCTCCTGCGGTGCGGGAGACGGAACTGTTTCGGGGGCCGACGGCGCCGAGTCGTCGAGCCAGAGGAGCGCGGCGGCGACGATGTGCTTGCAGATCGGCTGATCCTCCGCGAACGGGCAGGTGCACGAGGCCGTGAATCGACCGGTGGCGACCGAGAGACGCACCGCATACTCCTCGGTACCGGTCACCACGGCGACAGCGCTGCGGGATCCGGCTGAGGTGAGTTCTGCCCGACCCTGTTCGATGTACTCGACGCCGCGGTCGAACAGGACCTCGCCGGCGCGCAAGTGCAGAGTGTCCTCGGAGAATGGCAGTGAGGTCATGGGGTCCATTGTGGTGGTGCCGCAGGGCTGCGCTGAGCAGCGTGTGGCGCGTCGATGCCGAGTCAGCCGCCCAGCCCCGCCACCGCGCCATGCATCCTCCGATGCAGCGGTCGCAGCTCGGCGTAGGCCGCGGCGGCCGACAGGTCCAGTGCGGTGACCTCGCCGCCGCGCTCGATGAGCGGGATGAGGCGCGAGCGCTCTTCTTCGCGCGCTGCCCAGGCGGCCCAGCGGGTGCATTCCGACGAGTCCCGCGCGAGTCTCCTCGCCCAGGTTCACGTCCAGCAGCGGGGTGGCGATGCAGCCGGGGCCGACGGAGTTGATGCGCAGGCCCTCGGGGCCGTATTCGGCGGCGGCGTTCTTGGTCAGGCCCACCACGCCGTGCTTAGCCATGACGGAGCTGCCGATTCGGTCCCGCAGAACGATGGGCTCCACGCCGCAGGCGCCGAAGACATCGTGCGGGAACGCGTCGTGAGCCGGCATGGCAGGAGTCCGGCAGTGGGTTCTTCTCATGGGGTGGAAATCAGGACTCTCGGCTGCGGGACCACCGTGGGCCGCGTCCGACTGCTGCCGCACGACACGAGTTCCCCGCAGTGGCCAGTGCGACCGTCAGCTCTGCCGGGCTGGCGCTCCTCCCCCACGATGAACAGACGATCCTGCTGACCCGTCACGTCACGCCCGCACGAGCGCACACCCTCGCCGAACGAGGCTGGGGAGAGTACGTGGACTCGGCGGGCAACGCCTCGCTGCGGTCGCCGGGTCTGCTCATCGAGATCGCCGGCAAGCGGGACCCCGGAACGGCCCGGGCTCCTTCCGCGGCCCCTCCACGCGTGCCGGCCTCCCTGTCACCTTCGCGCTGCTCCGCGCGAGCCAGCAGGACCGCCGAATCGTCCAGCGCGACCTGGCAGCCCATACCGGAGCATCGATCGGCACCGTCAGCAGAGTCGTCCGCGCGCTGCGCGAGCGAACGCCCCCGATGCTCGACACGAGGAATCATGTGCTCCGGCCCGCTGCGCTCGAGGACGAGTGGGTTGTCGCCTATTCGACGGCGCAACCGGGCGCATGGCCAGAGGAGAGATTCACCAGCGACGTCTGGCAGGACCCGTCGGACCTGCTGCAGGCGGCTCTTCCCCCAGGAGCACTGCTCGGCTCCGAAGTGGCGGCCGCGCGCCTCGGTGCGCCGATCCGTCCGGCCGAGGCCCTGGTGCGCCTTCCCCCGGAAGCCCGCCGGGAGTTCATCCGACAGGGCCGGCTGCGCAGAGCGCCCGACGGCCTGATCCGGGCACGCCCAGCCTTCTGGAAGATGCCGCCTGAGGGGACGGATGGCCTCGCACCGCGACCGCTGCTGAGGGCGGACCTGCTTCTCGAGGACGACCCCCGAATCGATGAGATCCGGGCACAGCTGTTCGGCGACGCTCGATGATCGATCTGACGGGACGCAGCCAGCTGCACGACGGGGGAACTGCCCGTCCAGCTGCTTCTGGCGCTCCGATCCCGAGCGCCGCGAAGAGAACCGGACGCGAGGGCTTTCACCCCGCTGCAGGGACCAGCTCGACGCTGACGATCAGGCCCGGCTCCTGACCGTAGAAGGTGCCGGGCAGTGCCCAGGCGATGTGCTCGGCCCCGGTCTCCTCGTGCGTGGCGGTGCATCGCACCGGTGCGAGATGCTCGAAGTCCAGGGGGCTCGGGCAGTCCTGGACGGTGAAGGTCCACTGCGCGGTGTCGACCGGGGCATGCCTGAAGTCGAAGTCGATGACGGTCTGCATGTCCGCGACCAGCTGCTCGGCGGCGATCGGTTCCATGCCGTAGGCACCGCCCATCCCGATGGCCGTGGCCTCGTTGTTCCCGTTGAACGTCGCCCACCTGGCGTCCTCGGTGAGCGGCTCGTCGACCGTGTACAGGACTCCGTGCCCTCCGCCCGGGGCTGCGACGGGATGGGCGTACACGGTCTCCTCCCGTTCCGTGCCGTCGAAGACTGCCGTCACCGTGCAGCGCACGTCGGCGCTCGCGACATAGCGCAGGTCGTTCTCGCAGGACGCCGGATCAGATCCCGGCGAAGGAGCCTCGGCCACCCCTCCCAGGTCCTGGACGATCTCGGCGAGGTCCGCGGATGGCAGCCGCGTCTCGCCGTCCTCGTCGACCAGTCGCTCGGGCTCGACGACATGGACGAACACCAGTGCACGACGCTCTGCAGAGCCAGGGACCTCATCGGCACCGGCTCGCTCCTCCTCCCCGTTCACGCCGGCGGGATCGTCGCCGCCGGACGGATCCTCCTGCTCGACGGCCTCGGTCTCCGGAGCGGGCGGACCCTCAGCGGGACCGCACCCCGCGAGGGTGATCAGCACGGCGGTCGACGCCTGGATGCCGCGGCGGAGAGTTCTTGCGTTCACGAGGTCGCTCCAGGGTTCGGAGTGCCCATCCTTCCAGATCAACGGCGACTTCGACGGGAGCGACGACCCGCAGTCCGCCTGGCTGTGCAGTCAGGGCGTGGACCCCGCGCTCGCCCCGCGCCACCTGGTCCCCTCCACCCACGAGCTCGCCGACGCGGTCGTCGCCGGCCTCGGCTGGGGGATGCTGCTCACCATGCAGGCCGAGCCTCTGCTCGCCCGCGGGGAGCTGATCGCGCTCGGCGGCGAGACGGTCACCTCCGCCCTGTTCTGGCAGGTGGCGACGACCCGGTCGGCCCTGCTCGAGGCGCTCACGGACACGGTGCTCGAGACCGCCCGGCGGGAACTGGAGCAGAGGTGACGGCGTTCCGCCAGGTCGTCGCCGGGCACGGTTGCCTGCTCGCCCGGACCACCGGCACGGAGGGGACCGCGCGGCCGAGGGGCTTCGAGGTGGGCGGGCCGGTGATCACGGCTGAGGGGTTCCTATACTGGGCCGCATGAACGACACGTCCCCCGCTGATCGCGCTGCCCCTCCGACCACCAGCCCGCAGATCGACACCTGGACGGCCGCTCTCTCCCGCGGCGAGGACGTCACAATCTACCGTTCACGCCTCAAGAGCTTCCTCCTGGCCCTGCTGATGCTCGTGATCGGGCTGATCGGGCTCGCCATGGCGCTCGCCGGCGACCTCGAGATGGCTCTGGTGGGATGGCTGCTGGTACTCATCGGCGTGCTCTCCACGGTCGTCCTCCTGCGCCGAGGATTCTCCCCGAAGCCCGCCACCGTCATCTCGGACGAGGGCATCACCGTGTGGAGCGGGTCCGCCGGCGCCGTCCCGTGGGGGCAGATCACCGACATCTCTCTGATGCGCTCGGCGGCGAGCACCTTCGTCATGGTCGCCGTCACCGAGGAGGAGCGCCGCCGCCAGAGCGACGATGCGCTGAGCGTCGACCTCGATCAGGAGGAGAACGGGGAGGCGCCGACGCCCACGCTGTGGCTCCCCAATGGGCTCGCGGTCAACGAGGAGGAGCTGGTCACCTGGCTCGAGCAGGAGCGCGCTGCGCGCAGCGCTACCTGACTCGTCGCGGTGCGTGGAGTATTCGGAGTTCACGCAGGCGAGGTGACGCCCCTCGGGGTCAAGCGGCACAGCCTTCACCAAGGTGGCGCCGGGATCAACGGCGACAACGGCGGGCACGGGATCAGGGTCTGAGTAAGGGCCGTCGTGGCCCCCTGCTGCTCAGCGCCGGCCGTAGGTCTCCGCGTAGCTCGGCGCGGCCGGTCGCGCGATCCCGGCCGAGGACCACGCCCGCTTGGCGGCGCGCTTGAGCGCCTCATTGCACTCCGCCGAGCACACCCATCGCTCGAGGAACATCCAGTACGCACTGGCCTCGAACTCTCCTCCGCACCGGAGACAGAGGGCATCGGGTGAGGGGCGTCCGTCCGGGTGGCGGAGGGCCGCGCGGAGCCAGGAGGTGTACGCGAGCTCGTCGTCGGTCAGTGCTCGTGCCTGATCGACGACGTACCCGGGCAGCCACTCCGAGCGGGTGGCTGCGCGCTGGGCGCGCGTGGCCGACTCCAGTGCCTCCCGCCCGACGGCGAGCCGTTCGTGCAGCTCGCCCTCCGTCCAGATCTCGATCTGCTGACCGGCTTCGGCGAAGTCCATGGCCTTCTGCAGTTTGCGGCTGAGCTCCATGCCGGGGCGGAAGGTGCGCGGGTCCAGGTCGCCGCTGACGAGGATCGTGGTCTTCTTCGTGACCGACGTCTGGCACGCGCCGCCGAAGTGCTCGACCAGCGAATGTGCTTCATCGCGCGTGTGGAGCGTCAGCTTCCCGGTGAACACGACGCTCTGCCCCGCCAGGACCTCTGTCGCCGTCAGGGCGGAGAAGTCCCCCTCGGCGCGGGTGCCGTCACCGCCCGCGAGCGACCGAGAGCCGCGCGCTCCCCCGACGGGGAAGGTGAGGGCACTGAGGCTGTCCGCCTCGGCGCGCCGGCTGAGCGCGATCGCGATGCGGGCGGCTTGGACGGCGTCCGCCAGAGCTTCGTGGTGCGTGAGGTCCTCGAGCTCGAGCGCCTGCGCGACGAAGGGCAGGGAGTACGAACCGAGGGTGAGCATGCGGCGGGCGACCGGCAGCGTGTCGTACCAGCCGGCTTCCGGCTCCTCGAGATCGAAGACGCTGCAGGCCTGCCGAAGCACGGAACGATCGAACGGGGCGTTGTGCGCGAGCAGGTCATCACCATCGAGGAAGCTCATGACGTCGGGGAAGACGCGATCCCAGGTCGGCACATCGGTCACCATCTCGGCCGTGATCCCGTGGACCGCGACGTTCCGCGGCGCGAAGTCGTCCAGCCCGGGTGGCGGCTTGATCAACCACGAGGCCGTGTCCACGACCTCGCCGCCGCGCACCTTGGCGAGGCCGACCGCGCACGCAGAGGCGCGGGAGGCGTTCGCGGTCTCGAAGTCGATGGCGGTGAAGTCGAGGGATGCAGGCTGAGGAGTCTCCATGACCTGGACCGTAGCTGGGACGACGGACAGTCATGCCCCCAATGCCCCAACCCAGCACTGCTGACGCTCCGAGGGCGCTGGCAGCGGAGCTCCCCGCTATCTGCTCACTGCTCCGCCACCGACCGCTCCTCCGCCGCCTGGTGCGTCCCTTCGTCCAGCCCGCTCATCGACGGGTCGTAGTCCACCTGGCCGATGTCGTACATCGAGGTCATCCAGTGGTAGAAGTTGTCGCCCCGATCGCGCAGGCGCCGGTAGAGGTCCGCGATCAGGCGCTCGCGCAGCTGCCGCATCTCGGGGTGCTCGAAGCGGTTGTGCAGCTCGTCGGGGTCGAGCTCGAGGTCGTAGAGCTCGTTGACCGATTCGGGGTTGACCAC